>CAYYKQ010000020.1:0-22121 GCA_964440965.1 uncultured Anaerolineae bacterium
CGGCCATCGGCGGTGAGACGCAGGCGGTTGCATTGGTAACAGAAGTGCTCGCTGAGGGGGGTGATGAAGCCGACGGTTCCCTTCGCCCCCGGCATGAGAGTATTTCTTAGACGCAAGAATTATACTCTCGAGGCGTCCCTTTGTCTATTTAGCTTTTAAACTGCGTAACTACTGTACTTAAAGTCCTCATGGGATAAAGAATGCGATTGCCCTAGCCGTTGACAAAAGTCTATCTGCGCTTTATACTGTGGTCGAGGATCTAGGCACCTGACTCCTCTTTCCAGGGTAAGGGGAAGTCCTCTTTCAGTTGCTCCGGAGGGATGCCCCGGATCCCCAAGGGGGCGAAATCCCGTTAAGGTGATCCTCGTCTCGTCCTGCGCTGTACTAAACGTGGCGAGGACGCCGCTTTATAGTCAAAAGGGAGTCACCGGATAAACCGTCAGGTAGCTAAACCGAGGTAAGGATGCCGTTCATGTGGGGTGGAGAGCTGATAGAGAAGAAATGCTCGGTATGCGGCCGATCTTCCCCGCTCATCGCCTCCCTCTTAGGGGTCTGCCTCGATTGCATCCGTAACCGCCCGGAGGAGGCCTTGCCTTCCATCCTGAGGCTACACGTCGAAATTCGTCGGAAATTCGGCCTGCCCGAGGAGACGCCGCGTGATCCCGAGGGGACAGAATGTCCCCTCTGTGTACACCGGTGTCGCATAGGGGAGGGCCAGCGGGGACTCTGTGGCCTCCGGGAGAACAGAGATGGCAAACTCGTCCACCTGGCAGGCACCCCCGAGAGGGGTCTCCTCCACTGGTATTACGACCCCCTGCCCACCAACTGCGTGGCCGATTGGGTCTGTGAGGGGCATACTATGTACGGCTACAAGAACCTGGCCGTCTTCTATGGAGCTTGTTCAATGGGCTGCCTCTTCTGCCAGAACTGGCACTACCGCCAGATGTCCCCTGAGGGGGAAGAGGTGATGAGCGCTGAGGAGCTGGCCGAGAAAGCGGATGCGAGGACCTTCTGCGTCTGCTACTTCGGCGGCGACCCCACACCCCAGATGCCCCATGCTTTAGCCACCTCGCATCTCCTGGCGCGGAAAGGGGTGCGCATCTGCTGGGAAACCAATGGGACGATGCACCCTAAACTCCTGGATCGGGCAGTGAGGCTCTCATTGGAGACGGGCGGCTGCATTAAGTTTGACCTCAAAGCCTACGATGAGAATCTGCACATCGCCCTTACCGGAGTGACGAACAGGAGGACGCTGGAGAATTTCGCCCGCGCGGCGAGCTACATCCCTCAGCGTCCGAATCCGCCTTTAGTCGTGGCCAGTACACTCCTTGTCCCTGGCTATGTGGATGCGGAGGAGGTGGGGAAGATCGCCTCTTTCATCGCCTCCCTGGATCCATCCATTCCTTATGCCCTCTTAGCATTTTATCCCCACTTCTATATGCACGATCTGCCATGCACCTCAGTACGCCACGCTGAGGAGGCTGAAGCCGCCGCTAAGGCGGCTGGTCTGACCAACGTGCGGATAGGCAACCGCCACCTGTTGTCGCGTGCATACTAGAGTTGTTGCACAATCGACTGAGTGGCTCCAAAAGAGCGGTTTTCTCCTACGAAGGCCCAACCCTGCACAGAAATGGGGCGACCTGGCCTCCAAAATCGCTTCGCGGGGACAAAAGTTCCCAAAGTTTGGCGATTCCGGGATTGGTTTCAGGCCTGTCCACTGATGAGCTCGCTCGCTGCTGGCCGGGGCGAAGGGGTTTTGCCAACCTCCCGCGAGCCCTGTGGAATATTCCACAGGGCGAGCGAGCTCATCATCAATTGTGCGACAACTCTACTGAGCCTCCAACGAAGGGCTGAAGAGCGATTCGCTCGAGTCGAATCTCACTCTTTCCATGTGTCAACGAATTCCAGCCAGTCGTTTCGCGGTCCGCCGGGAGGCCAGGGCTTATAGGCGGCCAGGACGTAGATCATCCTCTCCTCCTCAGGAGTGCCGCGGTTGTAGACGATCCAGAACATAAATCCCCTATCGAATGCCTGCCAAGCCCCGCGGCCGCTTTGCTCAGGCTCTATGGCCCAGCCGAGCCTCTTTCTAACCCCTGCCCCTTCCCGCCAGGCCTGCCCTATGCGCCCTCGGGGCTCGTAGAAGCCCTTCGGCGGCGCCAAAGGGGTAGGCTCGAGCTGGCCCTCCGTCCAGGCGACATGTACCCTGGCATAGGTCATGTCGTCCCGGAAGAGGACCCAAGCAACCCCGAGATTCTCATAGAAGTCAGCGTCCGTCCAGAAGATGACCCCGTGCTCGAACCTCTGGGCCAGATAGTTCATCCCCTTTTCCATCCCGTGAGCGCAGCCGAGGAGTTTTCGAGCCGATTCATTCTCGTACCAAACCTTGCCAAAGCCACGCTTAGGAACCAAGACGCAGGGTGGTGTGGGCGTAGGCAAAGGCGTTGATGAGGGAGGAGGTTTAGCGGGAGTCGGGGTTGCGGATGGAGCCTTCGTCGGCGTGAATGTCGGCTGAGGCACAGCGGTTGCTGTAAGGACGCTGGTGGGGGCTGCCGTCAGCGATTTGAAAGCTGCCTGGCTCGTCAGAGTGGCAAAGATCCGATAGGCAATGGCGGTCTCCGTGGCGCTGAGATCTAATGTGGGAGAGGGCCCACAGGAGGAGACGAGAAGGCAGATAATGCAGATCGGGAGCAGGCGTTTCATCGTTAACCTCCGATCCCCTTAGTAAAGTGGTTACGCAGTTGGGTCCAATACCTTGGACATAGGTGATTATACCCTGGAAGGGGCAGAAGGCAAACCTCCGCCCGCAGTACCCTTTCGATTTCCCTTGTCGGCTGGAATATGCTATAATTGACCTTGCGTAGTTAAACTCCGCACCATTTAGCGGTCGCTCTTCACCACTCTAGTTCCGGGGTGCGGGCTTCGGCCTGTTAAAAGCGCATTAAAACGTGCACTTAACTTAAAGATGGATAAGAGCATTAGGCGTCCCGGAGTCCTCTGGCCTGCTACCAGCGGTGCAAAAAGCCCGTTGAGATGATCCTTACCTCGATTTCGTGGCCAACTCGCCTTCAGGCGCACCAGGGACGCCCTCCAGCGGGTAAAAGTCGAAAGAACTTCTGAGCTGTTCAGGAGGAGATCTAATGGGAAAGGTCAAACTCCCATGGCTGCTGGTCGTCCTAACCTTGATTTTCGGTTTAGCTGGCGCCGTTCAAGCCCAAAGCGACCCATTTCCTGGCATCGGTGCCAGGGCCCCATCCGCGCTCCTTTCGCTCCCGGCTTCGGTTGAGAGCCAGCAAGGAAACGCTTCGGGCAAGGCCCTCTACTGGAAACGCCTGGATGTGGAGATCACCGTCCTTCCTAACTCCGATATCCATATCATTGAGACCTGGGAGATCGTCTTTACCAGCGGCGGCTTCCACTTCGGCTACCGCAGCATACCCACCGATCGGCTCGAGGGGATAGCTGATGTGGAGGTCTGGGAGGGCGACCGCCGATTTCGACCCGGACATGGAGGGGAGTACACTTACGAGACCTATTACGATGATGGCGACTTCGTCATCAAGTGGTACTTCCCCTACACCAGCGCTTCCACCCATACTTATACCCTCGCCTACACCGTCAAGGGTGGCCTCCGTTTCTACGAAAGCGGCGACCAGCTTTATTGGAAGGCCGTCTTCCCTGACCGCAGCTTTCCTGTGAGATCGACTCGCGTGACCGTTTACCTCCCGGAGGGGGCGAAGCCGGAGAAGGTCGCCTCTTACGGCGCCCCCGCCGAGTGGAAGATCGTGGACGACCGGACAGTGGTCTTCACCTCGCTGGGGGAGATAGCACCTGGGAAGGAACTGGAGGTGAGGGTTCAGTTCCCCCACGGCATTGTACAAGGCGGACCTCCTTCCTGGCAGGCGGAATACGATCGCTGGGCCGAATACAATGAGAAGTGGCGGCCGCTGGTCAACCTCGGCGTGGGGGCATTAGGCCTCCTCATCCTCGTTGGAGGGCCGCTGGGCGTTTTCCTCCTCTGGTATACCAGGGGGCGGGATGTGCCCGCGGAGCCAGTGGCTGAGTACCTAACTGAACCTCCCGGCGAGCTTCCTGCAGGGGTGGTGGGCACCCTCCTCGATGAGGAGGCCGATATGCAGGACATCGTGGCCTCCATCGTCGACCTGGCACGGCGGGGGGTGATAAGGATGAGAGAGGTGGAGGAGCCGGGCTTCCTGGGCATCGGCGAGAGGCGCGATTACGTCTTCGAGCTGGTCGATGCCGGCCGGTCCCTGCGCCCCTACGAAGAGACCCTGCTCAAGAAGCTGTTTGGAGGGCGGGACAAGCGTAGGCTTTCTGAGCTGAAAGAGAAGTTTTACACCGCCATCCCCGAGTTGAAGGAGCAGCTGTACAAGGAGGTGGTGAGGGAGGGGTTCTTCAGGAGCAACCCGGAGCGAACCCGCAGGCTCTACTCCGGCTTGGGGATCGCGGGGATAATCCTGGCCTTCATCCTTGGATTCTTCGCCGCGGCCATCCTGTCCAAATACTCGGGCGCTGCTATCCTCCCTCCCATCGGCTTGGGCTTTACTTTCCTTACTCTGACGATCCTGGGGCGTTTCATGCCCCGTAAGACGCGGGAGGGTTCCACGGCCGCAGCCAAGTGGAGGGCCTTCAGGCGCTACCTAGCCAGCATCGAGAAATACACTAACCTCAAGGAGGCGAAGGAGATATTCGAGAGGTATCTGCCGTATGCGATCGTCTTCGGCCTGGAGAAGGACTGGATCAGGAAATTCGCCGCTGTAGGCACTCCCGCCCCCTCGTGGTATTACCCCTATCCGCCTATAATCGTCGCCCCCGGCAGGCCGATGCCAGGCAGGGCTGCCCCCACCGGAGGAGGAAAAGGGATGAAAGGGCCTTCTTTGGAGGAGGTGAGCGAGAGGGCCTTCACCTCCTTGGAGAGCATGAGCGCAGGGCTCTTCTCTATGCTGGAATCTGCCTCAGCCGTTTTGAGCAGCGTTCCCAAAGGCTCCGGCGGAGGGTTCGGATAAGCGGCCTTCCAACGGCTTGATGGCAGCAGTGGAGGTTTCGCCATGGCTGGTGCGGGGAAGACGATGGGGATCATCCTTATCGTGGTCGGCCTGCTGGTCGGCTTGATAGCAGCGCTGTTCTTCGGCTCGGGCCTGGCCTCCGGGAGGGCGCTGTCGGCAATGATTCTGGGCTTCGGCCTGGTGTTCGTAGCGGTCGTCCTGCCCCTTATGGGCGTGGGAGGATTTCTCTTCATCAGGGGCAGCCGGGAGGCGGCGGAGATGGCCAAGCTTGCCAAGGAGAGAAAGGTGCTGGACATGGTCGAAGCCAAGGGGCAGGTGAGGGTGGCCGAGGTGGCCTTGGAGCTTAATGCCACGCGCGACCAGGTCAGGGATTACA
The DNA here is from genome assembly GCA_964440965.1 of uncultured Anaerolineae bacterium. Taxonomy (GTDB): domain Bacteria; phylum Chloroflexota; class Anaerolineae; order CAYYKQ01; family CAYYKQ01; genus CAYYKQ01. The sequence goes on from CAYYKQ010000020.1 coordinate 5,401, forward strand.
TCTACGACTTAGTGGGCAAGGGGCTTTTTACCGGCTACATCAACTGGGATGAGGGGATCCTTTACTCCAAACAGGCTTCGGAGCTCCGGGGTAGCAATAAATGCCCAAACTGCGGAGGGGAGCTGGAATTAGCGGGGAAGGGTGTGGTGAGGTGCCCCTACTGCGGGACGGAGATCTTCTTGTGAGGTGGAGTAATCGCTGATTGAGGAGGATTGCCACCTTATCCTTTAGCGCGGGATGATTTGGGCCTGGTAAATAAGCATCCCAGCTGGAGGAGCGATGACGCCTCCCATCTAGCAGGGGACTCGTTTGATGGATAATTCTTCAGCATTAGGAAGTGGAAGATGCCTGATAACTTGGTTGAAGTCTACGGGCTAAAAAAGTGGTTTCCCGTGCAGAAGGGTTTCATAGAGACCCTCCTCACTCGCAGGATAGATTACGTTCGCGCCGTGGACGGGATAGACTTTAACATTAAAAGAGGAGAGGTCTTCGGCCTAGCCGGGGAGAGCGGCAGCGGCAAGACGACCACGGGGAGGTTGCTCGTGCGCCTCATCGAGCCAACCGAGGGACGGATCATCTTCGACGGGACGGATATCTCCAGACTCAGCGGCGAGGAGATGCGCCGCTTCCGCCAGAGGATGCAGGTCATCTTCCAGGACCCCACCGCTTCCCTTAACCCGAGGATGAAGATAGGGGATGCCATCGGGCATGGGCTGGAGATCCATGGCTTAGCCAAGGGCAAGCTCAAGAGGCAGATGGTTATCGAGATGATGGAGAGGGTCGGCTTGACCCCCGCCGAGCTTCTCTATGAGAAGTTCCCGCATCAGCTCAGCGGCGGCCAGAGGCAGAGAGCGGTCATCGCCAGGGCGCTCATCTTGCATCCTGACCTCGTCATCGCCGACGAACCCATCTCCATGGCCGATGTATCGGTGAGGGCCCTCCTCCTCGAGCTGATGATGGAACTGAAAAGGGAGTTCGATCTCACTTACCTCTACATCACCCACGATCTAGCCACAGCCAAATATATCTGCAACCGAATAGCTATCATGTACCTGGGCAAGATAGTGGAGATGGGCTCCCTATGGGAGGTCTACAGCAATCCTCAACATCCCTACACCCAAGCCCTTCTCTCCGCCGTCCCTGTGCCCGATCCCAGGAGAAAGCGCAAACGGCTCATACCCAGGGGCGAGATCCCCAGCCCCGTTAATCCCCCATCGGGCTGCCGCTTCCACCCCAGGTGTCCGTACGCGATGGAGATCTGCAGTCGGGAGGAGCCGCGCCTGATCGGACAGGATGACCATCTGGTGGCCTGCCATCTAATTAAAGGCTGAGGGATTCAGGTGTATCCCAGACAGGGACGGTGGGTGAATTTGCGAATGCAGCTGGCCCGCTTTGGAGGTCCGGGACCGATTTGGGCGGCCCTGTGCGGAGCTGTGGCCTCGGGAGAATTGACCTTCAGCGGGCCAGCTTTGTTCTCTCTTCTATCGGTCCTCTTCCTGGTCGACCCTCTCTGGGGTTTCCTCTGGGATCACATCGTGGGGGTGAACTGGGGTATCCCCTCGTCCTTATCCCCATCGCTCCTTGGGGATGGATTGAGGCTGCCGCCTTACACGGCGCCGAACTCGCCGGGAGGGCGGCTCTTTCGCTGGCTGGACAGGGCGCTGGCCTGGTGGCGAGGGGCCCTTTGGCCACAGCTGGGCTCGGAGCTGAGCGGCTTAGCTATCGCCCTCCCTCTGACCGCCGTCCTGTCCTTCATCCTGGGCCTGCGGGTTATAATCCTGACTTCGATTGGCCTCTCCCTCATGGCCCTCCTCAGCTGGCGTAGGCTGTCCCCTCGCCTGCCTCGGGCCATCATCGAGGTGGGGCTGGCTTGGCTGGCCGGCCAGGGAGCCTTCGGCCCCCTAAGTTGGCCTTCTTCGGCGCTCGCGGCTGCCTATGTGGGGGCTTATTACGCCTGCTTAGCTTTGGAAGAGGGTGAGAGGCCGCTTATCCTCCTGAACGGTGCTCAAGCCGCAGCCGTGACCCTCCTCGTCTGTTTGAAACGACCCCTTATGGCCGGCCTGGTTGGCCTTACGCTCCTGCCTCAGATGCTCCTGCAGCCCTATCTGCGGGAGGGCGGGACGGCCGTTTGGTATCTCCAGCGGACGGGCCCTTTCCTGATGGCGGGGATGCTGCTGGCGGCGTTGGCGATGTGAGGGGCATACCATGCTGCGCTACGGATCCTGGGGGTTGAACTCCCCGGTCCGCAGGTACCTATCGATGTCCGCTGCGGCGCGTTTGCCGGCTCCCATGGCGCTTATCACTGTGGCTTCCCCGGTAAGGCAGTCCCCTCCACACCAGACGCGCTCCTTAGTGGTCCTTCCCGTCTCCTCGTCGGCCACTATCGTCCCCCATCTGGTCTTCTCCAAGCCGGTGGCCCCCTCGAATATCAGGGGCCTGGGGGTGGCGCCGATAGCAATGATCACCAAATCGACGTCCATGTCGAACTCTGAGCCCTCGATGGGGATGGGGCGCGGGCGGCCGGTCTTGTCGGGCTCGCCCAGCCTCATCCGTATGCACCTCATCCTCCTCACCCAGCCGTTCTCATCGCCATGGAAGCTGACTGGGTTGGTCAAGAACTCGAAGATGATGCCCTCTTCCTCAGCGTGGTGCACCTCCTCGGCGCGGGCGGGCATCTCCGCCCTGGAGCGGCGGTAGACGATCCTTACCTCCTCGGCCCCTAAGCGCAGGGCGCATCGAGCGGCATCCATAGCTACGTTCCCCGCACCTATGACTGCCACCTTAGGCTTGATTTTGATGGGGGTATCATACTCTGGGAATTTGTAAGCTTTCATCAGGTTGATGCGAACCAGAAATTCGTTGGCGCTGTAGATTCCGTTGAGGTTCTCTCCGGGGAGATGCAGGAAGCGAGGGAGGCCGGCTCCCGTTCCCAAGAAGACGGCGTCATATCCCTGTTCCTCTAATAGCTCATCGACGGTGAAGAGTTTGCCGATGAGGGCATTGAGTTTAATCTCCACCCCGAGCTTCTTCACGTAATCGATCTCGGCCTGGACCACTTCCTTCGGCAGGCGGAAAGCGGGGATGCCGTACATTAACACCCCCCCTGGGGCGTGGAGAGCCTCGAAGATGGTCACCTTATGGCCCAGTTTAGCCAGCTCGGCGGCGCAGGTTAGCCCCGCAGGCCCTGAGCCCACAACGGCTACTTTCTTCCCCGTAGGGGGTGGGATCTCGGGTATCTCCGGTCCACGCTGTAGATCCCAATCGCCCACGAAACGCTCCAGCCGGCCGATGGCCACCGGCTCGTATTTCTTACTCAGAACGCATAGCTTCTCGCACTGGGTCTCCTGAGGGCAAACCCTTCCGCAGATGGCAGGCAGGCTGTTATCGGCCTTGAGGATCTTCACTGCCCCAGCTAAGTCGCCCTCCTTTACCTTGGCTATGAACCCTGGGATGTTGACCCTCACGGGGCAGCCCTCAATGCACTTGGGATCCTTGCATTGCAGGCACCTCTCAGCCTCCGCTTGGGCCAGCTCCATGTCGAAGCCCAAGGCCACCTCCTTGAAGTTGTGGATACGCTCCTCAACCTTCTGCCGAGGCATCTCCACTCGCTTGGGTATTATTTTGGCCATTTTTAACCCCCTCTCCTCCTTTCCCATCTCTCCAGGGATCGCTTTTCCTCCTCCTTGAACCTTTCGTTTCTCCTTACCACCAGATCGAAGTTCACCTTATGGGCGTCGAACATCGGGCCGTCGACGCATACGAACTTGGTCTCGCCTCCGACCTCCACCCGGCAAGAGCCGCATAATCCAGTGCCGTCGACCATGATGGTGCGCAGTGTGACCATCGCTGGCACATTATGGGATTTGGTGATCTCTGCCACCTTCTTCAGCCCGGTGAAGGTTCCTCCCGCAAAGACCATGTCGATGTTGCGTTCCCCCAGCAACCTTTCCAATAGGTCCGTATAAAGCCCTTTCATCCCATAGGAGCCATCCTCTGTCACTATGTAATACTCATCGGCGATCTTCCTCAGCTCTTCCTCCTCTTTCACATATCTCATGTCTTTGGTGGGGAAGCCCTGGATCGAGATCACATAATTCCCTACCTCCTTCAGCGCCTTCGATAGGGCGTGGTTTTCGGCGTGCCCGCAGACTAGATCCGAAGCAACCACCACGTGTCCGTACTCCTTGAGTTCTACTGGATTCCCCAACGGACCGATCATGTCCATAATGGCGCTTCCCACTTCGAAGGTCTCGTAAAGCTCGAGGGAGGTCTTCCCCAGCTTCTTGATAAACATGGTGAGGGTCCCCTTCCCGAGATCAACGCCGTAGATGGACATGGGGACTCTCTCGCCCTTCTCGTGGAGGCGGAAAACCACAAACTGACCTGGCTTCCATTTACTGGCTATCAAGGGCGCCTTTACCTCGATCAGGTAATCCTCAGAGTTGAGGTCCTCCTTACGAACGATCTCGTATCCCATGCTGACCCTCCTTTTAAAGCAGATGCTGGCAAAGGCTAAAAGATAACCAGTTACTTAACGGTGGACAAGACACCATAATCGCTCCTGGAGGCAACGATGATGGCTAAGGTAGCTCCGGTTTTGATAAAGGAACGGGTGAGCTGGGCATCTACGTGACTCGGAAAGGATTGGGGGGAAGTGCTAGGATCCCAAACAGCCGTGTGCTTACAGGAGAAGCATACTAAAGAGCTTAGGCTCATCAACCTTTATGGCCGAGAAGGAATGGAACTCCTATAGCTTAACGAAGTGAGGGGAAGGCTCGCCCCTCTGGAGCCGGAGGGTGACATCTACCGCTTGAGATTCATCCCCGGTCTGCGGCTTAAGGTGAAATGGTTCTGGCCGGAGGATGGCTCTTCCCCGATCCATTGAGGTTTTAAGGAAGCGGGGCGCCCTATAGCTTCTATCCTCTGCGCGCTCCCTCAAACAGCTCCAATGCCCTCCTCTCTTCCTCCAGATAAATGCGCTGTCGAGCCATCAGGAGGTCCCAATTAACCAGATGGCCATCGAACTCCGGGCCATCAACGCAGGTGAATTTGGTTTCCCCTCCCACCTCCACGCGGCAGGAGCCGCACATGCCCGTGCCATCGACCATGATGGGATTAAGGCTGGCGATGGTTTTGACCTTAAAGGGCTTGGTGGTGAGCGAGCAGAACTTCATCATGATGGCCGGCCCCACGGCCCACACCCGATCTATCTCCTCGGCTCGCTCCTCCATGAGCTCCTTAAGCGGCTCGGTGACCAGGGCCTTGCGCCCGTAGGAGCCGTCGTCGGTGCAGATGATAAGCTCGTCGCTTACCGAGCGCATCCTACCCTCCCAGATGAGCAGCTCCTTGGTACGGGCGCCGATGATAGAAATGACATAGTTGCCTGCCTCCTTTAAGGCCCTGACGATAGGGTAAATGCAGGCAATGCCCACCCCACCGCCCACACAGACCACATTGCCATAGCGCTTGATCTCGGTAGGATTGCCCAAAGGCCCAGTGAGGCTGGCCAATCTATCGCCCACCTCCAGAGTGCCTAAGAGCTTGGTCGTCTTCCCCACCTCCTGGAAGACTATGGTGACGGTACCCTCCTCGGGGTCATGGTCGGCTATGGTCAGAGGGATGCGCTCCCCCTCCTCGATGGCACGGACGATCACGAACTGCCCGGCCTTAGCCTTGTATGCCACCTCTGGCGCTTTGATCACCAACCGTTTGGTCACCGACGCCAGCGCCTCTTTAGCAGCGATCTCGTACATCCCTTCCACCTCACAAAGCGTTTCACCAGGGGAGGAACTTCCGCCTCCGCTGCTTCCGTTCGCCCATGGTGGCTATCTGGTGAAATAGATTCAGGATAGAGAAGCCCAGCTTTAGCGCTTTCCTGCCGGAGAGGGCGCGCCCCTCCTCGCTCTCCTCTGAGACTTTCAGGTAGAGCAGGGCGGCGGCTACCCCGAGCAGCGCTCCCAGCGAAGCACCTAAGATCAGGGCCTTCTTTCTGGAGTCCATTTTTCCCACCCTTCTCTTAACGGATCGCGTGAATTGGCCTTAGAGCATCTCGATCTGGTAATCGACCACTTCCACATCGGGGCGGTTGCGCTCGATCCATTCCACCGTCTTAGTTAACAGACTGTGGGCATGAGCGGGGTCATTGGAGATACAGGCCACACCGATCTTAGCCGATTGCCAGGAATCCTGATCGTCAACCTCGGCGATGGAGACGTTGAACCGATGGTGCACACGGGCCAGGATGGATTTGATGACCCGCCGCTTGCCCTTAAGTGACCCATTGCCAGGGATGTACAGCTCGATGGCACACATGCCGATGACCATCTTATTCTTCATCCTCCTCGATGACGCGGAATTCGGCATCCACATATGACGGAGGCCCTTTAGAGGTCGGGTTCCGTTGCTCTTCCATGACCTCCGCAGGGTATAGATCGAAGAGGAGCTTCAATCCCAATAAGATGAAGGCGATGTCATCTAATTGGCCTAGACCTAAGATAGGGTCGGGGATGAGATCGATGGGGGAGAGGATGTAAAGCAGGATAACCACGGGGATCAGCTTTATCCAGAGCGGAGCGCGTTCGTCGTGCAGCAGGTGCCACAACAAACGCGCCCTCTTGACCATCTCGCTTAGAACGTTGATAGCCGATTTGGGTGATCTCAGCTTAGCCATGATCGTTTTGCAAAACCCCTGACTATTTTACCCCTTCGTTTCCATTTTGGCAAGTGCATCTTGTCACAACCTGAGGAAAGAGATATAATGGGTGGGCGGAGATGAGGAAGCTGAGCCAGAGCTTGATGGATCACGATATGGCCATGCTGAGGGCCATAGCCAGCATGTGGGGCCTCGAACTGGTCAGCAACGTCCGGGCCGAGGTGGTGGGCCAGCTGAGCGCGGAGATGCTGCAGCCGGAGTCGGTGGAGCGCATCCTGAGGGAGCTCTCGCCCCAGGAGAAAGGGGCCCTGGAGGAGCTCGTCGCCGCAGGAGGAAGGATTAAGGCCCACCTCTTCACCCTCCGCCACGGCCCCATCCGTCCCTTCGGCCCGGGCCGCTTGGAGCGCGAGAAGCCTTGGCGCGAACCGGTGAGCGCTTCCGAGGGCCTCTGGTATCGAGGGCTCATCTACAGGGCTTTCGACGAAGAGGAGGGTCGGCTGAATGAGTTCGTCTTCGTCCCCTCCGACCTCTTACCCCTCCTCCCACCAGCGGAGAGGAGGCCTAGGTTCACTGTGGAAGCAGCTCCTCCTCCGCTGAGGATAGATGCAGGCGATCTATCCCTGGTCGAGGATGTGTTTAACCTCCTCAGCTACCTTCAGAACCAGGAGGTGAAACCCCTCAGGGATGGGAGCCTGCCTCCCCATCACAGAGAACGCCTCAGCGAACGTTTGACGACCCCCCAGCCTGAACGGCTGGATTTCCTCTTCCACCTCTGTCAACGGATAGGATTGGTGGTAAGCCCGCCCGCCGCGATCAAAGGCGAGCGAGCCCCTCAAGTGAGGGAGGGCTTGCTCAAGCCGAACCCCCTGCCGGCCAAACGTTGGCTTAAGGCCCCACGATGGCAGCAGTTGCAGGCCCTCCAGAAAGCCTGGCGTGATGACCCGAGTTGGAACGAGCTGTGGCGAGTGGAGGGCCTGGAGTGCGAGGACACAGGCTGGCGCAACGACCCTCTGACGGCGAGGAGGAAGGTCCTGGGCTACCTCTCCCAATGTCCGCCAGGGGAATGGCTCTCCCTATCCTCCTTCATCCAAGCCATTAAAGAGGTAGAGCCGGACTTCCAGCGCCCCGACGGCGACTATCGGTCCTGGTACATCCGCCGGGTGGACACCGGGGAGTACCTGCTGGGCTTCCAGCACTGGGATGAGGTCGAGGGGGCGCTTATCGCTCACCTGATCAGCAGGCCTCTCCACTGGCTGGGGGTCACCTCCCTGGGCTACGCCAAGGAGGGACTCTCCTCCTTCCTGATCACTGCCTGGGGAGCGGCCTTCCTGGGCCTGCCCCACGAAGAGCCGAGGGAGGAGACCCCGCCACCCCTGACCGTCAAATCAGATCTCACCATCCTCTTTCCGAGCACAGGGAGACTCTACGATCGCTTTCAACTGGAGAGATTCGCCACATTAGTTGAATCGAGGCCTGAGGTTAAAATCTACAGGCTGGAACGGAGCTCTCTGGCGCGTGGCTTGCGCCAGGGGATCGAAATCGGCATGATCTTGGCCTTCCTCAGGAAGGCCAGCGGAGGCCGCCTCCCTCGCAACGTAGCCCTAACCCTCCGGGATTGGGCCAGGAAGTACGGTAGAATACGGCTCAGGTCGGAGGTGCTCTTAGAGACCGAGGACGGCTTCACTCTAGAGGAGCTCAGAACTTTGCCCCAGACCGGGCGTTACCTGTTGGAGGTCATCTCTGAGCGGAGGGCTCTGGTGGCCAGGAAGGATCTGCCCAAGCTCCTGGCCGAATTGAAGAGGCTGGGATACCATGTGGAGGGCCGCTGGTGAAATCCATCGGAATCCGGCGGGCTTTTTGGGGGATCTTCGGCGACCAGCCAGCCGTGGTGGTGAGGGCACCTGGGCGGGTGAATCTGATGGGCGGACACACTGACTACAACGAGGGCTACGTGCTTCCCGTGGCCATAGATCGAAGCGTGATGGTGGCCGCCTCGCTCCGCAGAGACCGCCGGGTGGTCATTCATGCCCTCGATTTCGGCCAGAGGACTGAATTCCCCCTGGATGCGATCGAGAGGGATGAGGAGCAGGCTTGGAGCAATTACCAACGCGGCGTGGCCCATTTCCTCCAACAAGAGGGCTTCGAATTGCTCGGTTTGAACGCCTGCATCTCCGGCGATGTGCCTATCGGCTCGGGCCTCTCCTCCTCAGCGGCGGTGGAGGTGGCCATAGCTTATACCTGGCGGGTTCTGTGCGGGCTGAAGCTAGATATGGTGAAGCTGGCCCTGCTCTGCCAGCGTGCGGAGAATGAGTTCGTGGGCATGAGCTGCGGGATCATGGACCAGCTCATCTCGGCCTTGGGAAGGCAGGGATGCGCTATGCTCATCGACTGCCGGAGCCTGGCCCACGAGTTCGTCCCCCTCCCTTCCAGCGTAGCCATCGTGGTGAGCGATACCATGGTGCGGAGGGAACTGGTCAGTTCGGAATATAACCTCAGGAGGAGGGAATGCGAGGAGGGGGTGCGGCTGCTGCGCAGCTATCTGCCAGGGATAAGAGCGCTGCGCGACATCTCTCCTGCCCAATTCGAGCGATACGCTGGAAAGCTTCCGGAAGTGGTGAGGAAGCGTTGCCGCCATGTGGTGTACGAGAACCAGAGAGTGTTGGAGGGCGCAGAGGCCCTGCGGAAAGGAGATCTGGCCCGCTTCGGGCAGCTGATGAACGAATCCCACGCCAGCCTCAGGGACGACTATGAGGTGAGTTGTCGGGAACTGGAGGTGATAGCGGAGGCGGCTCAGGAGGTGGAAGGGGCTTATGGGACGCGGATAACGGGGGCTGGCTTCGGCGGCTGCACGGTGAGCCTGGTGGACGAGGAGGCGGTGGAAGACTTCAGAAGGCATGTGGCGGAGAAGTACGAGGCAGCAACGGGCATCGTCCCTCAAATCTATGCCTGTCACGCGGAAGGTGGGGTAAGCACGATGTCTGGACCCGCCCGGTCGCTCAGCTGAGCCAGCGTTGCCGTTTGGGGAAGAGCTTCACCAGAAGCACCCCTGTGAGGAAGCCGCCGATGTGGGCAAACCAGGCCACGCCCCCCACCTGAGGCATCCCCAGGGAGATGAGGCCCTGGAGAAACTGGAGCGCGATCCAGAGGCCCAATACCATCACCGCGGGCAACTCCACCAGCCGTATAAACCAGCCGACGAAGAGCAAGGTGTATACTCTGGCCCTGGGGAAGAGGAGCATGTAGCCTCCGAGGACCCCGGAGATGGCCCCGCTGGCCCCGATGGTGGGTATGAGGGAGTTAGGGTTTACGGCCACCTGAACTGCCCCCGCCCCCAAGCCGCAGAGGAAGTAGAAAAGCGTAAAGGGCAGCCTCCCTAAGGTGTCCTCCACGTTGTTGCCGAAAATCCATAAGAAGAGCATGTTGCTAAGGAGGTGCACAAAGCCCGCGTGTAGGAACATGGAGGTGAAGAAGGTGGGCAGAACAGCTAAGCTGAAGTGACGGCTCACCCGATAGGGGACCAGGCCCATGGCATGCACCAAGCCATACAGTGCCTTTGGGCTCGGCAGGGCCAGTTCATACAGGAAGACCAAGACATTGATGGCGATAAGTATCGCCGTCACCCAGGCGAAACTGCGAGTTGGATTCACATCGCGGATGGGCAGCATCTTCCCCTCCTTTCACCATTGTACTACAATGATCCATGGGGAGCAAACTATCTCCGTCCGAAATTGACAGGGAAGGCCTTTTGTGTTATCATTCGCTCTGTGATTTCACCTAAGCTCCCAATGGGGAAATCTTTTTCGATCGATTGGATAGCGATCGGGGTAATCCTTTTGCCCTCGCTGGTGCTCATACTTGGTGGATCTAGAGTCCTGGGGCCAGCAGGTACCAATCCCATACCCTCCCCTACTGCCACATTTACCCCTACATTGCCTCCCACTCCGACCTCGACTTTCACCCCAACCCCCACTTCCACATCCACCCCGACGCCCACGTCCACTCCCACCCTCACGCCCTCGCCTACTCCCACTCCCCTTCCCACTCCCGATGGTGTGGTGCGCGAGCTGCGCCTGCCCATCCTTATGTACCACCACATCGCCGTCCCCCCGCCCGATGCCGACGCCATCCGCCGCGACCTCTCAGTCTCACCAGTGAATTTCGAGGAGCAGCTGCGTTACCTGAGGGAATCAGGCTACCACTCGATCACCCTGCGCGATCTCATCTACTATCTGGCTCTGGGCTGGCCTCTACCGGAGAACCCTATCGTCCTCACTTTCGATGACGGCTATCGAGACAATTATACTAACGCCTACCCCCTGCTCCAAAAATACGGCTTTGTGGCCACTTTCTTCCCCATCACCGCCCCTATCGACCAGGGTAACGAGGAGTACCTCTCGTGGGAGGAAGTGAGGGAGATGAGTGAAAGGGGGATGGAGTTCGGATGCCACAGCTACACCCATCCTGACCTGAGGGGGAAGCCCATTGACTACATCATCTGGCAGGTGGTGGGCTCCAAGGAGGCCGTTGAAGCACGGACACATCGCCCGGTGCGCTTCTTCTCCTATCCCTCGGGACGCTACGACCAACGGGTTGTGGACATCCTGCGTTCGGCCCACTTCTGGGGAGCCGTAACCATCGAGCAGGGCACCAGACAATCCTCAGAGCACCCCTTCAGACTGAAGAGGATCAGGGTGCGGGGGAGCGATTCCTTAGGCGATTTCATCGGGAAGCTGGGTTGGGATTGGTGAGCCTTACCCGTTTGTGGGCTGGGATCGGTAGCTTTGTATTTCGACGCTTTCACCATAGCTGCCCTGGCCGATGAGCTGAAGGAGAAGCTCGCTGGCGGCAGGGTGCAGAAGGTGCTCCTGCACGATGAACTCTCGGTGGGGCTGGAGGTCTATGCCCATCGGGAGCGTCGATACCTCCTGGCCTCCGCTCATCCCCAGTATGCCCGCATCCATCTGGCCTCGGAGAAGCTGAGGCGCGGGGTGGAGAAGCCCACTCCCCTCCTGCTCCTCCTGCGCAAATACGTGCGTGGAGGGCGTATCACCTCCATCGATCAGCCTCCTTGGGAGCGCATCCTCCGCATCGGCTTCGAACACCCTCAGGGCAACACCGCCCTCGTCATCGAAGTCATGGGTCGCTACAGCAACATCGTTTTGGTCTCCGCAAGGGGGCTCATCCTGGAGAGCATCAAGCGCATAGGCCCGGGCATGAGCCGTTACCGCACCATCCTCCCTCAGCGGCTCTACGTCCCCCCGCCGCCATCGAAGAAGCTGGATCCCGCCGATGTCACCGAGCTGCGCTTAAGGAAATTGCTGGCCGCTCACCCCGAGGAGCCTGTCTGGCTCTCCCTCGTGCGGGGGATCTTCGGCATCAGCCCCCTTCTGGCCAGAGAGGTGGCCTACCGCGCCACAGGGAATGCGGAGATCCTCGCCTCGCAGGTTGGCAGAATCTCCCCTCTGCTGGACGCCTTTCAAGAGATGCTGATGATGGCCTGGGATCATCGCTGGCAGCCTACTCTCGCCCGCGAGGGAGATCGCATCCTGGCCTTCGCCCCCTATCCCCTCACTCAATACGGCCATTGGGAGGAGATGGAGAGCATCAGCCTGGCGGTGGAAGCATATTTCCAGCAGATGGTGGGGAGGGACGCTTATGCCGCAGCTAAGCGAGGGGCGAGGAAGGCCATAGCGGAGGCGAGAGGGAGATTGGAGAGGAAACGCGAGGCCCTGAGAAGGTCGCTGGTCTCCCGGAAGGAAGTGGAGGAGCTGCGACGCAAAGGGGAGTTGATCCTGGCCTATGCCCATCGCCTCAAGCCGGGCCAACGGAGATTGAGGGCCTCCTTTGAGCCGGGGAAGCCACCCCTAACCATCGAATTGGACCCGAGGCTCTCGCCGGTGGAGAACGCCAAGGTCTACTTCGAACGGTATGAGAAGGCCAAGGGCGCTGCCCAGGAGGTCCCCATCCAGTTGAGGAAGGCCGAACTGGAGCTGGCCTACCTCGACCAATTGGAGACGGATCTGGAGCTCGCCAGCAATTGGCCCGAGATAGAGGAGGTCAAGGAGGCCTTAATCGAAGCGGGCTACCTGCAAAGGGAGCGGAAGCAGCCAGGGCCTATGCGAAGCAAGCCCCTCTCCTTGCATTCACCCGACGGCTTCACCATCCTGGTGGGCAGGAGCAGCCATCAAAACGATGAGATCACCTTCCAAAAAGCTTCTCCCGACGATCTATGGCTCCACGCTAAGGGAGTGCCAGGCGCCCATGTGATCATCAAATCCGGAGGCCAGGAAGTGCCCCAGAGCACCCTACATCGGGCGGCGGAGTTGGCCGCTTACTACTCTAAGGCACGCAAAGCCGCGCGCGTGGCGGTGGATTACACCAAACGACGCTACGTGCATCGCATCAAGGGAGCTGGCCCTGGCTTGGTAACCTACAGAAACGAGAAGACGATCTATGTGGAACCCCGTGGGGATTGAGGCTATTTCTCCTCCTCAGGTTTGGCCTCAGTCCACTCGATGGCCTTATCGATCAAGCTGCGGATGGCCAACAGGATCTCCCTATCGGCGCTCTTGAAGTGCTGGACAACCTCCTCAGGCACGATCTTCTTGGCGCTGGCCTTGAATCCTCGAATGCCCTCAGCCAGCCAATCCTCGAAGACGAACTCCTCCTCTTTCTCCTCTGCCATCCTTTCACCTCCCGATCAACTCTGTCGAAGCTTGCTTCCTCATCTCTGTAGAGAGCCTGGGGCGGGATGCCAAGTGCCTCGTCGCCATACATGCTTCGTCTCGCTCCCCCCTCAGGCGCTCCTAAATGTGAACGAAGGGCTTTTCGACGAATCCCTCGATCAGGGCCTCCAGCGGGTGATCGGTCATTCCTTTCCTCTCGATTATACCATCATCGGTTAGGGTAGTCAAAGGCCGGCATGGGTATAGACCTGCTCCAGCCTGGGCACGATGAAACGCCAGTCGTAGTGTTCTTTGACGAAGCGCCTGGCAGCTCGGCCCAGCCTCTCCCGCAGAGGTGCATCCCGCAGGAGGCCGATCACCTCAAGGGCGAACCTCTCCGGCTTATCGGCGATGATCAGCTCCCGCCCCGACTTCAGCTGGAAGCCTTCACAGCCCAGCGAGGTGGAGACGATGGCCTTACCCATGGCCATGGCCTCCAGCACCTTCAGACGGGTGCCACCACCGATGCGCAGGGGCACCACGTAGACTTTGGCACCAGCGATGTAAGGCCTCACATCGTCCACGTAGCCGGTTACGGTCACCGCTGGGTCCTCGCCCAGGCGCAAGATGCGCCGATGAGGACTTCTCCCCACGACGTAGAAATGGACGTCGGGTATTTCCCTCCGTATCAGCGGCAGAACCTGGCGATAAAACCAGAGGACCGCATCCACGTTAGGGCGGAAGTCCATCTTCCCCGTAAACACCAATGGATAATGACCAATGACCAAATCCCAATGACCAAACCTCGATTGGTCATTGGTCATTGGAAATTGGTCATTGTAAAATTCGGTGTCCACGCCGTTGGGGACGACGGCCACCTCCAAACCGGGCACCAAGCGCTGTAAGGCCCACCTATCTGCCTCGGAGACGGCTATCACCCGATCGGCCAGCCGGCAGAGCGCGGCCTCGTAATGGCCAAGCTTCCTCCATTGGACGAGGGAGTAAAAGGCACCGACCCAGCGCAGGATGTAGCGTACATCCGTTTCGAAGGCTCTCCTCTGCAGGATGTATTCCGCGTTATGATCATCGAAGACAATAAGAGGCTTTCCCCCCTGCTCCCTGATCCTTGCTCCCTGCTCCAGGTAGGGGCCCATTTCGATCCCTTCCACCTGCAGCACGTCGAACCTTTTCCGCTGCAAAGCGGCGGCCAGTCTGGTCTCAAACTCCTTAGATGACAGGCGAAGGGCTATGTCAGGCTTGGGGGAGAGGAAGAAGGAGAAGAAACGCTGCCTCGTGGAACGTCGCGGGGCGAGGACGACCTCTATCTCGCGGCAGCACTCGCGTAGCGGGGCCGCTCGGGCCAGCTCATCTATGGAGTGGACGAAGGAGAGGAGGTAGACCTCATGCCGCATGGCGAGGTTCTTAATCAGATTGTAGTTTCTGATGCTCGTGCCTTGGTGGGGAGGATAGGGGAGTTGGGGGGTTAAGAATAGAATCCGCATCCTGAGAACCCTCATCATTCGGCTAAGCGCAGGTAAATCTCCAGCGTCCTCCGCGCTGCCTTCTCCCAGGAGAAGCACTTAGCCCTTTTGAGTCCCTTGCCTACCAACTCCACCCGCAATTCCTCGTCGGTCAAGACCCGCCAGATGGCTACCGCCAGCCCTGGGGCATCCTCGGGATCGACCAGGAGGCCGGCGTCTCCTACCACCTCGGGCAGCGACGAGACGTTCGAGACCACGACCGGCGTGCCGCAAGCCATAGCCTCCAAGGGAGGCAGGCCGAACCCCTCGTAGAAGGAAGGGAGCACCAGCAGCTGAGCGGCGTTGTAGAGGTAGGGCAGATCGCCTACGGGCACCCGACCGAGGAAGTGAACCCGCTCGGTGAGCCTCAGCTCATCGGTAAGCTCGAAGACCTCCTCGAAGAGCCAGCCTCTTCGGCCGGCCACTACCAAGTTCGCCTCCACCCTGTAGTCGTCCAGGAGCTGCCGATAAGCCCGCAGGAGGGTGGGCAGGTTTTTACGCGGTTCGATGGTGCCCACAAAGAGGATGAAATCGTCGTTTAAGCCATACCTCTCGCCGACCTTACGGCGGGCCTCTTCCTTATCCAAGGGATGGTAAATGGGGCTGGCCGCCTCATAGATGACGGTGATCTTGCGCTCCGGAACGCCTAAGAGGCGTATGGCATCCCGCTTAGTGGCCTCGGAGACGGCGATGATGTGGTCGGCGTGGATGACTGCCTGGTCTATCTGGCCGTAGTAACGAGCGCTCTCTCTGGTGAGGAAATGGGGATAGAGGAGGAAGGCCAAGTCGTGGATGGTGATCACCGATTTACAGCTGCACCTGAAAGGGGGGATGAAGTCAGGGCTGTGCAGGACGTCTAAATTGAGCCGGTTTATCTCCAAGGGCAGAGTGAATTGCTCCAAACGGTGGTGGCTGGGAGTCCAGAGGGAAACCCGTTTGAAGTTGGAACCATGAGCAAGGATGTCCTTATCCTTTCGGCTCTGTAAGATGAGATATTCATTTCGGGAGTCGACCTCGGCCAATCCCTCGATCAAGCGCAGGATGTACTGTCCGATCCCTGCCTTTCTGTAGTAGGTTGTCCTGGCATCAATGCCGATGCGCATTTTCTATCTCCAGCAGGCGCCGCTTCATCTCCAGCCCGCCTCTAAAGCCGACTAAGCTCCCGTCGCTGCCTATGACGCGGTGACAAGGCACTACGATGGGCAGGGGATTGGAGGCCAAGGCCCTCCCCACAGCTCTGACCGCTTGCGGATGGCCTATACGGCGCGCTATCTGGCCGTAGGAGCGGACTTCGCCGTAAGGGATCTCTCGCACGGCCAGCCAGACCCGGCGCTGGAAGGGCGTGGCCCTATCCAGGTCCAAGGGTTCATCGAAGGTCACGGCTTCGCCCAGGAAGTAGCGCTGCAGCTTGTCTTTAAAACGACCCAGCCAGGGGCGATCGACGTCCGGTGCCCCGGGCCATTGCTCGTTGAGGGGGGCCAACGCCCCCTCCTTCGCAGGCTGAGGAAGGGTCAGAGCCAGGAGCCCTCGGCTGGAGCTGGCAATCCCCACCCAGCCGAAAGCCGTCTGCAAAGAGGTTATGGCTGCTTCCCTTCGTTCCCTCATGGCCCCATATGATTCACTTAGACCCTTTAACCTAGCGTTTGCATGAAATCGTTAAGGGCCGAGGCTCATAGGGTGGAGCATGGGCTTTGCGCCGCGGAAGCCGGGACCCCAGATCACCGGTTCTTTCTCATCTCTCACTTCCATTTTTCACTAGAGTTGTTGCACAATTGATGATGAGCTCGCTCGCCCTGTGGAATAGAGTTTATTCCACAGGGCTCGCGGTAGGTTGGCAAAGCCCCTTCACCTGATGAGCTCGCTCGCGGTAAGTTCGCGAAATTC
>CAYYKQ010000021.1:0-21521 GCA_964440965.1 uncultured Anaerolineae bacterium
CCGTCAACTGGTGCCCCGGCTGCAAGACCATCCTGGCCAACGAGCAGGTCATCGATGGCAAGTGCTGGCGATGCGGCTCCGAGGTCACTAAGCGGGAATTCGAGCAGTGGTTCCTCAAGATAACCGCCTACGCCGACGAGCTGCTGGAGGATCTGAAGAAGCTCGACCGCTGGCCGGAGCGAGTGAAGACCATGCAGGAGAACTGGATTGGCCGCAGCGAGGGCGCCAACGTCACCTTCCCGATAGCGGACTCCCCCTCTCCCGCGCTGCGGGAGAGGGGGACGGGGGGTGAGGGCATCGAGGTCTTCACCACCCGGCCCGATACCCTCTGGGGGGCCACCTTTATGGTGCTGGCCCCGGAGCACCCCTTGGTGGAGAAGCTTACCGCCCCCGAAAAGCGCAAGGAGGTGGAGGAATACAAAGAGTTCGCCATTCGCCAGAGCGAAATCCAACGCCTGAGCACCGAGAAGGAGAAGACCGGCGTCTTCATCGGCGCTTACGCCATCAACCCCGTCAATGGCAAGCGTATCCCTATCTGGGTCGCCGACTACGTCCTGATGACCTACGGAACCGGGGCCATCATGGGAGTCCCCGCCCACGACGAACGGGACTTCGAGTTCGCCCTTAAGTTTGGCATTCCCATCATCCCCGTCATCGCTCCGCCGGGCGGCAAAGCCAAGAGCTACGTGATGAAAAATACCTACAAGGACGGCCTGGCCGATGCCCTGAAGGAAGCGGGCCTCGAGTTCGAGGTTGGTAGGGACGAGGCGACGCCTCGCCCATCCCTCTATGTGACCCTGGACGAGAAGGACCGGGAGCGCTACATCGCCCTCGTCCAGCAGTACATCAAGCCCGGCTCGTGGACCGAGGTGGTGGGGGCCGGGTGGCAGTTCGTCTTCGCCGACGGCGTGATGAATGTGGGCTCCGTCGAGGAAGAGGAGAAGGTACTGGAGCGGTGCAAGGAACTGGAGCCCTCGGTGAAGGATAAGCGCACCGTCGCCGAGATGCTGTGGGATGTAGAATTCTACCGGGACCTGCTTTTCCACGCCGAGTACAGCACGATGATCAACTCCGGCCCGCTCACCGGCACGCCCGGCGACGTGGCGGTGAAGAAGACCATCGAGTGGCTGGAGGAGAGGGGCATCGGCGAGTTCGCCGTCAACTACCGGCTGCGGGACTGGCTCATCTCTCGCCAGCGCTACTGGGGCACCCCCATTCCTATCATCTACTGCGAGAAGTGTGGCATCGTCCCAGTGCCTGAGGAGGATCTGCCGGTGCGCCTGCCCGAGGAGGTGGATTTCACCCCCACCGGCACGGGCGAATCGCCCCTGGCCACCGTCCCCGAATTCGTCAACACCACCTGCCCCAAGTGCGGTGGGCCAGCCCGCCGGGAGACCGACACGATGGACACCTTCGTTGACTCGTCGTGGTACTACTTCCGCTACTGCGACCCCCGCAACACCGAGAAGCCCTTCGACCCCGAGAAAGCCGACTACTGGATGCCCGTTGACCAGTACACCGGCGGCATCGAGCACGCCATCCTGCACCTGCTCTACTCCCGCTTCTTCACCAAGTTCCTGCGGGACATCGGCCTGACGGAGGTGGACGAGCCCTTCTCGGCTCTATTCACCCAAGGGATGGTGCTCAAGGACGGTGCAGCGATGTCCAAATCGCTGGGCAACATCGTCTCGGTGGATGAGATAACCAGCACCTATGGAGCTGACACCGCTAGGGCCTTTATCCTGTTCGTTGCCCCGCCAGAGGCGGATTTCGAATGGTCGGAGGAGGGGGTAAAGGGAGTGCACCGCTTCTTGAAGCGAGTGTGGGACGTGGTGTTAGGGGAGAGGGAAAAAGGGAAGGGCGAAGCATCCGAGGAGCAGGTCATCGAGCTGAGGAGGATGACCCACAAGACCATCAGGAAGGTCACCCAAGATATGGAGGCCTTCAAGTTCAACACCATGATCGCGGCCCTGATGGAATTCAATAACTACCTCATCAAAGCCAAGGAGACTCCCGTCTACGGCACCGAAGCCTGGGATGAGGCCATCAGGACGTTGATCCTGCTCCTGGCCCCTGCCTGTCCCCACATCGCCGAGGAGCTCTGGGAGAGGATCGGTTGCCCCTATAGCGTTCATCAGCAGCCCTGGCCGGAATGGAGCGAAGAGTTGGCCAAGGAAGAGGTCTTCACATTGGTGGTCCAAGTCAATGGCAAGCTTCGCGATAGGCTCCAGGTACCAGTGAGCATCACTGAGGAGGAAGCCAAGGAGCTGGCGCTGGCGAGCAGGGGAGCTCAACGCCATATCAAAGGCAAGGAGGTGGTCAAACTCATCTATGTGCCAGGGCGTTTGGTGAACATCGTGACCAAATAGATCGCTTCGGAAGCCAGGCTGTTGGGGGATAGTTGCATTTGCCTTCTGGTGGGAATGGGGTATAATATTAACCGAATCCATAATTGCGGGAGGATAATATGGTAAACCAGGGGGGGTTATCATCGCCGAAGAAGGGGGAAGAGGAGGGCGTCCAGCCCGCTTTCGAGTATAGTATCAAAATACCGCGCCGAGGCGATATCCTGGAGGGAACAGTGATGGGGATCAGCCCCGGCGGAATCTTAATCGATGTAGGCACTAAAGCTGAAGGCATTGTACCCGCCCGCGAATTGCAACGCATGGATCCGGAGGCCATAGAAGAGATCAGAGTGGGAGAGCAGGTGCTGGTCTACGTGGTAGCTACAGAGGACAAGGAGGGCAACCTCGTCCTCTCGCTCATGAAAGCCCAATTGGAGAGGGATTGGCGAAATATCGAGAATCTCTTCGCAGAGGGGAAGGTCTTCGAAGGGACGGTGACAGGCCACAATAAAGGCGGATTGCTCGTCCACATCGGGAAGGTGCAAGGCTTCGTGCCCGCTTCTCAGATCGCCTACTACGAGCATCCTGAACTCCAAGGCAAGTCTAGGGAGGAATTCCGAAACGGGCTGATAGGCACCAAGATCCCACTTAAAGTCATCGAGTTGGATCGGAGACGCAATCGCCTTATCCTCTCCGAGAAAGCCGCACTGGATCATTTGAGGAAAGAGAGGAAAGAGAGGCTGCTGGCTGAACTCCAAGAGGGCGAGATAAGGCATGGGGTAGTCAGCAGCCTCTGTGATTTCGGGGCCTTCGTTGACCTCGGGGGCATCAATGGCCTTATCCATATCTCTGAACTCTCCTGGGGACGGATTTCTCACCCCAGCGAGGTAGTACGGGTGGGAGAGGAGGTGGACGTTTACGTCTTGAATGTGGATCGTGAGGAGGGCCGCATCGGCTTGAGCCTTAAACGACTGCAGCCTGAGCCCTGGAGCCAGATCGAGTGGAAATATTCCATCGGCCAGCTGGTAAGGGGCATCATAACGAACTTGACCGAGTTCGGAGCCTTCGCTCGCTTAGAGGAGGATGGGATCGAGGGCTTGATCCATATTTCAGAGCTATCTGATGAGGAGATCGCCCATCCCAAAGAGGTGGTGAACATCGGGGATACCCTCACCTTGAAAATCATCAGCATCGACCCTGATCGCCGCCGCCTGGGCCTCAGCCTCAGGCAGGTGAAAGGAGCTGAACCCCCCGAGGATGAGGCCCCGCCCCCTGTGGCGTGAACGCGGGCCGATGGGAGGGCCAATTACACTGCTTTAGAGAGGAGCGTGTCAGGTCGAGGGTAAATGGTGGCAGGTATGGAGGGGCGTAGATGATAATGGAGAAGTTCACTAAGAAGGCCAGGCGAGTACTCATCTTGGCTCAGGAGGAAGCTCGACGCCTCAATCACAACTACATCGGCACTGAGCACCTCCTTTTAGGGTTGGTGCGCGAGAGGGATAGCGTGGCCAGCGAGGTGCTAAGGGATCTGGGGCTCGAACCTCAACTGGTGCAGAAGGCGGTGGAGAGGAATATCGGACACGGCCGGTGGGCCTATTCTGGTGAGCTCAAGCTCTCCCCGCGCACGAAACGGGTCATCGAGCTGGCCGTCGACGAGGCCCGTCGCTTAGGCCATAACTACATCGGCACCGAGCACCTTCTGCTCGGGCTCATGCGCGAGGGCGAAGGGATGGCTGTGGATATCCTCAGGAGCCTGGGCATCAGCCCTGAAGAGGTGCGCAGGAGGACGCAAAAGGTGTTGATGCAAAGCCCCGCCTATCGCCAGCGGAAACGAAGGATTAGGACGCCGATGATCGATCAGTTAGCCATAGACTTGACCGCTGAGGCGGAGGAGGGGAGACTCGATCCGGTCATCGGCCGGGAGAAGGAGATCGAGCGGGTTATCCAGATTCTAGCGAGGCGGACCAAGAATAACCCGGCGCTCTTAGGCGATCCTGGCGTGGGCAAGACGGCCATTGTAGAGGGCCTGGCCCAGCGCATCGTCGATGGCGATGTACCTAAGCCCTTCCTTGATAAACGTCTCCTGGTTTTGGATGTGGGTTCATTAGTTGCGGGGACCATATACCGAGGCCAGTTTGAAGCGCGGTTGAAGCAGGTCATCGAGGAGATAAAGAAGAGCGATAGCATCCTTTTCATAGACGAGATGCATATGCTGGTGGGGGCCGGCGCTGCTGGCACCTCCGTCGATGCGGCTAACATCCTCAAGCCGGCGTTATCCCGGGGGGAGATACAATGCATCGGAGCCACCACAGTCGAGGAATACCGTAAATACATAGAGAGCGACCGGGCCCTTGAGAGGCGCTTCCAGCCCGTCTACATAGAGGAACCCACCGTCGAGGAGACCATAGCCATCTTGCGAGGGATAAAGGGGCTCTACGAGGAGCACCACGAAGTCGACATCTCGGATGAGGCTCTCCGAGCTGCCGCTTACCTCAGTGCCCGCTACATACCCGATAGATATCTCCCCGACAAGGCCATCGACCTTATGGACGAGGCCGCCTCCCGGGTGCGGATGTACAAGGTGCCCCAGATACCCCATCTGAGGGACTCCGCCGAATTGGAGCCCGTGAGGATCCAGAAGGAGGAGTCCCTTGAGGCTCAACAGTATGAGCTGGCTTCGGAGCTGGACGGATGGGAAAAGGAGCTCGGAGGGGGATTGGAGCAGCTCAGCTTAGGCGAAAACTGCGTGCTCGAGCGCCCTCAGGTCACAGCGGATGACATAGCAGAAGTGGTTTCCATCTGGACGGGCATCCCTGTCGCCCATATCGCCACTGAGGAGTCGGAGAGGCTCCTCAAGATGGAGGAGATACTTCACAGGAGGATAGTAGGGCAGGACGAGGCCATCAACTGCTTAGCCCGTGCCATCCGCCGGGCAAGGGCGGGCCTGAAGGACCCCAAACGGCCTATCGGCTCCTTCATCTTCTTAGGGCCGACGGGGGTGGGCAAGACCGAATTGGCCAGGGCTCTGGCTGAGTTCATGTTCGGCAGCGAGGAGGCCATGGTTAAACTGGATATGTCGGAGTTCATGGAGCGCCACACCGTGGCCCGCCTGGTGGGAGCTCCCCCCGGCTACGTCGGCTACGAGGAGGAAGGGCAATTGACCGGAGCCCTGCGCCGTCGCCCTTACTCTCTTATCCTCTTGGACGAAATAGAGAAAGCCCATCCGGAGGCCTTTAACATGCTGCTGCAGATCATGGAGGACGGATGCCTTTCCGATGCTAAAGGACACAGGGTCGACTTCCGCAACGCCATCCTCATCATGACCTCTAACCTGGGGGCTAAACTCATAAGCCGAGAGGCGAAGATAGGCTTCATCCCCCCGAGCGACGAGGCTAAGAGCCGTGAGGAGGCCTACCAGAGGATGAAGGAGAAGGTGCTTGACCAGCTTAAGAAGACCTTCCGCCCCGAGTTCCTCAACCGTGTGGACGAGGTGATCGTCTTCAGACCCCTGAGCGAAGAGGAGATAAAGAGGATAGTCGATCTGGAACTGAATAAGCTCCGAGAGCGCCTGGTCGATAAGGAGGTCAAATTAGAGGTCATGGAGGAGGCAAAGGGGCTCTTAGCGGAGAAGGGTTACGATCCGAAGTTCGGAGCCCGGCCCCTCAAGCGCGTCATCCGTCGCCTGATAGAGGACCCGCTGGCGGAGAAGCTGCTCGCCGGCGAGTTCAAGCCCGGCGACACAGTTGTGGCCAAGCTGGAGGACGGCCGGATAGAATTGTATGCCAAGGGATGAGGAGAAGCTCGTTTAGCAGGGGTGATCGAGGGTTTAGGGGCGGTTTCACCAGCCGCCCCTTTTCTTCTCACTAAAGGGCGACGCCAATAGCTATGAAGGATGAACTACTGAAGAAAGCGTTAGCCGTTCACCGGTTGTTGGTCGAGGCCTATGGAGAGCGGGAATGGCATCCACGCGATCCACTCGATCTGCTTATCTCGGCCATCCTCTCCCAGAATACATCCGATGTGAACCGCGACCGGGCCTGGAGTCGCCTCAAGAGGAGGTTCCCCACCTGGGAGGAGGTGCTTGAGGCCGATATCGGTGAGATCGCCGAGGCCATCCGGCCGGGGGGCTTAGCCGATATCAAAGCCCCGCGCATCAAAGAGATCCTGCGCACCATCAAAGGGGAGCGAGGGGAGCTGAGCCTGGACTTCCTGAAGGATATGGACGTGGAGGAGGCCAGGAGATGGCTGACATCGCTTAAGGGAGTAGGGCCCAAGACAGCTTCCATCGTGCTCCTCTTCTCTTTGGGCAAGCCCGCTTTCCCGGTGGACACCCATGTCCATCGGGTGAGCCTGCGCTTGGGTCTCATCCCTTCGGGGACGTCGAGGGAGAAGGCCCATAAAATCCTGGAGGAGCTGCTGCCTCCGGAGATCTATTACACTTTTCACCTCAACATGATCGCTCATGGACGGGAGGTCTGTAAGGCCCAGAATCCTCGCTGTGAAATCTGCCTGCTCAGGGAGCTCTGCAGCTTGGCTTTAAGTCGTGGTATATCCCGCGGACGGAGGCCCTTGATCTCGCCTGTGACGAGGGAAGCCCCTCGCATTTGACCAAATGGCTGGCGGTAAAGTATAATGAGGCAAAGGCGGATAACTCAGGCTTGGATCAGGACATAAAACGATGCCGAATTTCGTTGATAAGTTAGTCCTCAGGGTCAGGGAAAAGGCGGACGAGCTGGGCCAAACATTTCGCAGCGATGCTGTGGCAGGGGAGGAAGCTCTGTGCCGGCTGGTGGAGCAGCACTGGTGCGAAGAGCTTCCCCGAGGGGGGGTCGTTGATCGCCCCGCCTTCGCCGTCGACGGTTCCATCGGGCGCGTTAACCTCGCTAATGGGGCCTACCTCTTCGTCGCTCAGGCCCTGTTCATCGGTGATAGGGCCTCTCGCCAGCCATCAGCTCGCTCATCCCAGAGCTTCGAGGAAAGCAAAGTCGAAGTAGAGATCCTACGTGGCAGCATCCCCAAACCCACAGTAAGACGCTTCGCTGATCTGCTGCTTCAGTGGTTGGAGGTGGGATTGGCCAGCGAGCAGGTGGATAGGGTCCCCTCGGGGAGCATACTCTTCCTCGACGGTGCCCTCTATGGCCAGCTTCCCCAACTCTATCCCCTGACCATTGAAGGGACCCCTTACTCCTTCCCCGAGGACATCCTCCAGGCCTACCTCTACCTGTTTCGACGCTGTCAAGAGCGAGGCATCTACCTCATCTCCGTCGCCAAGACCAGCCGCGAGGCCCTTCTTTCGAGGATCCTGCAGATGAAGGAGGGCCTCCATCCTATTTTGGACATCCCCGATAGCGAGATGCTCTATCGCTGGACGAGGGGACGGGCCGGCTACTCCACCCCTTTGCTCTTGGGGACGTGGGGGTTCACCGGAGGCAGCCAGGAACTTCTAAGGCGGGAAGAGGTGCGGAATGCTCCGGCCATCGTCTCCTTTTTCGTGCGTTTGAGCGACTTCGACGATCCGGTGCGGGTGGACCTCCCGGCTTTCTGTGTGGGTAGCGATAAGCGGCTGGGCGAAGTGGATGGCGAGCTCCTGGAGCATCAGGCCGTCAGCCAGATCGTCCAGATGCTGGCAGGCGATTACGGAGGGCTGGAAGTCTACAACTCCCTCCTCTACAGTGTAGACCGGGAAGTCAGGTTGAGGAGGAAGACCATGAAGGAGGTTTACCTTAAACTCATCGGGAACGCGTTGGGCTACGATATTAAGCTTGCCAGGGATGAGAGGAGATTTTAGCAAGGGGACCCCTTGTGAGGAGGAGAATATGGCCGCAGTCGGCTATATCGTTGGGGAGGTGAGGACCGACGAATTCACCTTCGTCACCAGCACCGAGATCGCCCCTCCCAGGCTCGAATATGTGGTGGTGCGTGGCATCAAAGAATTGGTTGGTGATCGGTTGCGGGAAGTGGATGTGCTGGCCCAGGTCTCCGGCCTGGCCATCTCCTCGCGCCTATACGATACCTCGATGACCTACGCCGAGGTGGAGGCGATACTGAAGCGCATAGGAGGGGCTTCGCCACCAGTGGTTGTGGGCACAGCCAAAGTATTGGGTTACTTGGATGGGAATGTGGTCCGTTTTCCCCGCCATGCAGCTGTGCCCGGCACAGAGGTATATCTGGCCCCCGATGACCTTTTGCAGCGCTTCTTCTCCCGAGATGTGGAGGGGGGGATAGAGATCGGAACCCTCATCAATAGGCCCCGGGTGAGTGTGCTCCTCGACCCCAATGGGTTGCGCCGCCACTTGGCCGTCATCGCCCAGACAGGGGCTGGCAAATCCTATACCGTGGGCGTCATCCTGGAGAAGCTCCTCCAGATGGGAGGGACGATCATCGTTTTCGACCCTAACAGCGATTATGTATTGATGCGCCGCGACGAACGCCGACGCCTCACCCCTTTCGCCAAGCGGATAGAGGTCTACCGACTTCCCACGGAGCAGAGAGGGCGCATCTCCGATGAGGAGATCGGTGGGACGCGGCGCTTCACCGTCCAGTTCTCCAAACTCGATCCCGATGAAATCTGCGCTCTGACCGGGATAAGCGAGAAGGCGAGCAGGATCCGCGAGGCCATTCGCATCGCCTGCGAGAATTTAGCGGGCAAAGACTACACCCCTGCCGACCTCTGCCATGAGCTGAGGCAACTTGCCCAATCCGGCGAGGCGATGAGGCGGCCTCCCATAAGCCCCGCCATCGGCGATAAGGAGGAATTCGAGGCCTACTTCGAATCCCAGATAAGCGAGAAGGCGGGGATCAGCACGGACGACCTGGAGGCCTGGTTCCCACGGGGCGAGCATAAGCCCGAGGAGGCCGAAAAGGAGGCCTTCCCTGAGGATGCATTCGCTCGCGGCAGAGCGACAGGACCCCTCTCCCGTCCCCAACAGCGAGCGAATGCACCAGATGTCGCCAGCGGGGCAAGGGGAGCCCTCAAATACATCAAACGGCTGGAGCGGGTGGACATCTGGGGCTTCGAGGACGTGCCCATGGACGATCTCCTCAGGCCGATGACCCTCTCGGTGATCGACTTGGCTGGTATCGATCAGTGGATCGCCGAGTTCATCGTGGATAAGGTCCTGCGGGAGGCATGGTCGAGGGCAACCATCGAGGGGTTGCCCCATCCTGTCTTCATCGTCCTGGAGGAGGCGCATAACTTCGTCCCCGGCGGGCAAAACGTCAGATGCCAGTGCGCCGGGATCATCAAGCGCATCGCCTCTGAAGGGCGAAAGTTCGGCATCTTCCTCATTCTGATCACCCAGCGCCCCTACCGCATCCACCAGGACACCCTCTCCCAGTGCAACAGCCAGATCATCATGCGCCTCACCAACCCTGAGGATCAGAGGGCGGTGCGCATGGCCTCGGAGAGCATCTCGGAGGGGCTTCTGGCGGATCTGCCGGGCCTGAACGTGGGCGAGGCAGTGGTCCTGGGCCCCTTAGTCCGCGTTCCAGTGATGGTTAAGGTCGGCAAGCGCCTCTCACAGGAGGGCGGAAGCGACATAGATGTGGTCGAGGCCCTCAAGAGGGCGAGGAGCGAGGTCGTCACGGAGAGGATGGAGGAGAGGGGCAAGGATCGCTCGAGGACCGAATGGGAGGAGGAAGTATAGTCAGTCGATTAAACGGATTAGATAATCCGTTAAATCGGCTGACCGATCCGTTCAATAGCTCTGTTAAGGAGATACCGGGATGCTCAAGCGATTGAAGGTCAAAAACTATAAAAGCCTCGAAGATATTGAGATCCCACTCAAGCCCTTAACCGTTTTCGTGGGCCCTAACAACGCTGGGAAAAGCAATATCTTAGACTGCCTCCTCTTCCTACGGGAGCTCTTGGAGCAAGGTCCACCTGCTGTGCATTCCCGGGGAGGATTCCGGTACCTCGTTTGGGGAGGAGACCTTAAACGTCAGATCGAGATCGAATTAGATGCTCAAATCCCTGATGCCTCTGGCAGTGAACGTCTGATCACCTATCGGATAGAGATCGCTGGTGGACCGAGGCATTACGCTATTTCAAAGGAAGCTTGTTCGATGCGCATTGACGGCGAAGAACGAAAACTGCTGGAGCTTATTCAAGGCAGGGGTAAAGCATGGGATGAAGACGAGAAACTAATCGTGGACATCTCAGGGGGGCCGGATCGCTTATATTTGCGCTCCTGTCAGGACCCAGCCCGCTACCCGATTCTGAGCGCGCTTTTCGGGGCTATACATAACTGGGCCTTTTACAACTTCGTCCCCTCCCGGATGGAACAACCGGGACCGGCTAAGAAGGCCTTGCGCCTTCAAAGGGAAGGGGAGAACATCTCTTCGGTGCTCCACACTTTTCAATCGGAATGGGGAGAGAGCTTCGCCGAGGTGGAGGAGCTTTTGAAAGCGGCCATCCCGGAAATGGAACGGCTTCTGACCCCTCTCACGGAGGAGGGTCAGACCTATCTGGCGGTCGAGGAACGAGGATTCCCTCTGCGCATCCCTTCCTGGGCCATGTCCGACGGGACACTGCGCTTTCTCGGCCAGCTCGTGGCCCTCTTCTCCCCTGACCCTCCATCCTTAGCTTGCTTCGAGGAGCCTGAGAACTGCATCCATCCTGGCTTGCTGGAGCTGGTCGTGGATGTCTTCAAATCGGCTTCGCGGGAGATTCAAATTTTGGTGACAACCCACTCCCCGAATCTACTTAACTTCCTGGCTCTTGAGAATCTAATGATCGTGGAGAAAGTGGATGGGAAAACGCAATGTCGAGAGGCCAAAGATGTAGCAGGGGTGGAGGAAGCTCTGAGAACCCTGGGCTTAGGGGAGCTATGGTATTCCGGCCACCTCGGAGGGGTGCCATGAGCATAGGGCTATTCGTGGAGGGGAAAAGCGACAAGGATGCTATTCCCAAGCTTATCTGCAAACTCCTAGATTCCTCCACTAAGATCATCCCCAGGACGATCCCCAGGGGAGAGATGTTTAACTCCGAGAAGATAAAGCCCTATTTGGAAGCCCTTTTGAAGAAACATCAAGATATCGAGAAAGTCATCATCTGCGTGGATTCGGAGTGTACAGACTTTGCGGAGATTCAAAAGGAGGTCTCAAGGGTAGAACGAGAGCTTGGCGGGATGGGTTTGCCGGTCGTCCCCAGGTATGCGGTGGTTGTTCATTCCCTGGAAGCGTGGCTTGCGGCAGATCCGGAAGCATTGAAGTGTGTTTTGGGAAAAGGGGCGCATGTGCGCATTGAGCAGGACTTGGAAGAGGTGTGCAAGCCGGCCGAATTGCTTGGGGACATCTTCGCCCAACATGGAAAGAAATTCCTGAAAACCAGGCATGATCCATTGATAGCTGAGCATGCAGACCCTGGGAGGATCGCTAAGCGGAACTCGAGCTTCCAACGATTCTCTGCTTGTAAAGGACCCTAAGAGGTTAACGTGATTCGTATTGTCTTTACCGCTGATAACCACCTCAATCGTTATTACGCCAAGATGACGCCGACTCAGCTGTCCGAGCGGCGTCAACGCTTGCGAGAAGCCTTCGCCAAGACCGTCGATTATGCTATCGAGCATGGCTGCCACTTTTACCTCCATGCAGGCGATCTCTTCGACAGCCCCCATCCCCGCACCTCTGAGCTGGTCTGGGTGGCGCGCCAGTTTCGGCGCCTGAAGGAGGCGGGGATCGAGATCCTGGCCATCGGGGGATCCCACGATGTGCCGAAGATGCGCGTGGATGGCGCTACCCCCCAGCGCATCTTTGACGAGCTGGGGGTGGCTCGGGTCTTCACCAAAGTAACTGAGGTGGAATTCGCTGAATTCGAGATAGAGGGGATGACCATCGCCATCGGAGGATTACCCCCTGACCCCCGCTTAAGGAAGGAGGACGACCCTCTGAAGGACGTGGAGATCTCTCCACCTGAGGCCGATGTGGTGCTCCTCCTCACCCACTACGGAGTGGAGGGCAAAATCCATCCTAAGGCAGAGGAGCCCTTTCTCTCCAAGGCGGCCATCGCCAAGCTCAAAGGTGTCGATTTCCTCCTCGCCGGCCACCTGCACAGGATGGCCAACCTCCAGATCGCCGATGTGGCCGTCCTCATCCCCGGGGCTACGGAGAGGATGACCTTCGGCGAGGTGAAAAACGCTCCGGGCTTCTGGTATTTGGAGTTCAGACCCCACAGGCTCGATGCCGCCGGGCCAAAGGGCCCCTCCCCGGCCGGCAAGCGGGTGAGGCATCGCCTCCGGTACGTCAGGATAAAGCCGCAGCCGATGCACCGGGTGGAGATCCGCACCACCGATCTCCCGCCCGATGACCCCACCGGCTACCTCCTCGAGAGGATACGGGAGGTTTCACGCCCCGATCTCCTCCTCCAGTGCCGCCTCGAAGGGCCTCTCACTCGGGAGGTCTACCATCGCCTCCGCTTTTTCGACATCTGGCACGTGGGCAACGAACTCAATTTCTTCTTCGAGCTGGACAAGAGGGGGGTATACCTGGAGGCGGGACGCCGCCCTCCCAGTGAGCCCTTCGCCGAAAGGATGAGCGTGAGGAAGGAGATTGAGGTAACAGCACAGGCGATGATGAACGAGGCGGGCCCCGAGGAGAGGGGGCTGATCGAGGAGGCCAAGGAACTCATCTTCAGCCGCTACTGAGGGGACACTCAGGAGGGCAATTCTGTGATCCGTATCCGACGTCTCATGGCCAACAACTTCAAACAACTGCAGGAGATCGACCTCTTCTTCCCAGAGAGAGGGCGCTTCCTGATCCAAGGAAAGAACGAGGCCGGCAAATCCAACCTCTTTGAGGCTATCTTCTTCGCCATGTTTGGCGAGCCTTTAGTGACCGAGACGCCGGCGCGGAGATTCGACGACCTTATAAGGTACGGCATGGAAAGGGCCTATGTTGAGCTCTGGTTAGAGGTCCGAGATAGGCTCCTCAAGGTTTATCGCACCATCAGGCGCGGGAAGGCCAATAGGTGGAAGCTGAAGATCGAAGGGCCTGATGGGATCGAGGAGGTCGTGGGCAACAGGGCGGTTAATAAACGCATCATCGCCGAATTGGGCCTCGATGGTGAGGCCCTGCTTAATACCTGCTTTGTAGAGCAGAAGAAGCTGGAGAAATTGGAGGGGATGAGCTTAAGGGACAGGGAGCGCTCCCTGATGACGCTCCTTAACCTTGACAGGCTGGTGAAGATCGAGGAGGAACTCAAGGTCAAAGGCGAGGACAGGCTGGAGCTCGAAAGGTGTCAGCGGAGGTATGAACTCGCCGAAACTCAGGCGGAACTCCCCAAGGTCGAGGAACGGCTGGCGGAGGTGGAGGGCAGGCTCCTGTTCATCTCTCTCAGGGAGAAATTGAGGGAGATAGCGAAGGAACGGAGGGCCATCCAGCGCTTAAGGGAGGAGATAGCCGCCTTGGAACGGAAGCGCGAATCGCTGGCTCAAAAGGCGAAGCGGATAGAGGCCCTCGAGGAAGGGATGAGGGCTTTGCAGGAGATCCTGAATTACTTGGCAAGGGTGAGGGACCAGGAGGAAAGGATTGAACGCCTGCAGCAGGAGATCGAGGAGCGGGAGCGGCTTCGACGGGAGGAGCTTCCCGGCCTCGTTGAGAAGCTCCAAGGCCTACGGTTTTTGAGGAGCCGCTTGGAGAGGTTAGCCAAGGTTAAGGCCATCGAGGAGGAGAGCGAGGAGCGGCTGGCCTCCGTTGCCAGAGTCTTGGAGGAATGGGAAGCCAAGCGAGAGCAGTTGAGGGAGGAGAGGGAACATTTGGGCGAGATCGAGGCTCAGATCAGGGAGGAAGCGCGGCAAGGGTGGATAAGCGTGCGTGGTCTGGAAATGGCCCTTCGCCAAAAGCGTAAGGAGAGGGATCAGCTCTCCTGGCGCCTCAAATTGGAAGGGGCGGGCGCTATCGGGTCCCTCGCCTTAGCAGTCGTCTCACTGCTGTTCTATCTCCCTCCTGGCTTCGTCATCGCCGCAGCCGCGTTCCTAACCCTCCTCGTCCTCGGTTTCCTCACTTGGCGAAGGTACAGATCAGCGGCCAAGGAGTTGGAGAGGAGCGAGTGGGAACAGAAGGACATCCCCGAGCTGAAGCAGAGGTTAACGGGCCTTGGGCTAACCCCTCCTGAAGAGGTAGGAGAGCTTCCTGGCCCCCTGGCCCTACTCGAGCGGGCTCGGGAGGTCGAAAGGAGCTTGGCCCAGGCCGAAGCGCGTCGCGGGGAGGTGGAGAGGAGGGTGAAGGAGCTGGAAGACGAACTGAGCGCTTACGAGGAGGAGAAGCTGCGCGAGGAGGAGGCGAGCTGCCGCAGCATCGTGGAAAAGGCGCGGGGGATCCTGCAGAGATGGGAGGCTAAGGCGGAGAGGCTGGCAGCCGAGTTAGGCGTGGAACTGGACATTGTGCAGGGTGAGCTCGGCAGATTCACCGCCGAGGAGCAGCAGATGCGCCGAAAGGTAGAGGAGATTCCAGACAAGAAGGCGGAGGTCGCCGAGCGCAGGGGGAGGATCGACCGCCTTCTAAAGGAAATGGAGGAACGCTATCGAAGCATCGCAGCTATCATCGCGGGGGCTCCGGCCTGGAACCCTTCCCTCTCCGCCCAGGATTACGAAGGATTGAGGGAATGGCTGCGGAAGGAATACGATGAGCTTGGCGGGGAGACGGTCAAACGCGAGCTGGAGGAGGTGCGGGGGGAGATAAACAGCAGGCAGGGCGAGAGGGGGACGAGGGAGGAGAAGGTCGTCCAGATGGTGAGGGAAGCCCAGGAGGACCTGGCTAAGCTAAGCTCGGCTGCGGAGGCGAGGCCGCTCCTGCCCGGGACGGGGTTGCGGGCACCCTTGCCCTTAACAGCGATCGAGCTGAGTGAACGCTCATCCCTTGAGGAGGTGGAGGAGCTCTTAGCCAGGCTGGAAGCGTTGGATTTGGGGGACAAGGAGGCCCTCCTTAGAGAGCGGGACGAACTTCGGGAGAGGGTGGGCTATTTGAAGAAGCGGAGGGACGATCTGGAATCGGCATTGGGCTTGGAGGGTGAGGTGTTGGACCTGGAGCTCTGTCGAAGGGAGCTCGAGGGAAAGAGGCATGAGCTCGATGTGCGCGAGGTAGCAGTCCACATCCTGGGGGAGGCGAGGAGGCGGATGGTGGAGAGGGTTCTGCCGAGCACGATGGAGCATATGCGCAAGCTTCTCCCCAGCTTAACCATGGACCGCTATTACGATGCTGAGCTCACTGAGGAGTACCGTATAAGGGTTTGGGATGAGAGGGCCAATGCGTGGAAGGAGAAGAACATCTTCAGCGGGGGGACGAAGGATCAGTTCTCCTTAGCCCTGCGCCTCGCCTTCGCTTTGGCAACGCTCCCCGAGGAAAGGGGGACGGCGCCATCCTTCATCTTCTTGGACGAACCGCTTGGCTCCTTTGACAACGAGAGGGCCAAGGCGCTCCTCTACCTGCTCATCGAGGGGGAGATCGCGGAAAGCTTCGACCAGATCTTCCTCATAAGCCATGTTCCGGTCAATCCCCTCCTCTTCAACTACCACATCTTACTCGACGGAGGGAAGGTGGTGGAGAGTGACCTGCCCTCCCACGAGGAGATCGGGATCGTCCCTTAGGCCCTCCCGAGGGGTAAATGCGCTTAAGCCGGGTTTGCCCAAATCCCCTTTCTCTGATAAAATTCGGATTGAATTTGCTATGACCGAGAGGATGAAGCGATGCCTAAGCGCACTTATCAGCCTAAGAAGAGGAAGCGTCTGCGGGAGCATGGTTTTCGGGCGCGCATGAGCTCCAAGGACGGGCGGAAAGTCCTTAAGCGACGTCGGCTCAAAGGGAGGGAGAGGTTAACCCCCACCCGCCACAGGAAGTAGTAAAATGGTTGCACAATTTTAGCGAGCCGCAGTGAAGAGGAGATTCCGGCTGAGGAAGAATCGGGATTTCCAAAGGGTGTATCGAGAAGGGCATTCCTGGGCCCATCCTCTGCTCGTGCTCCATGCTCTCCCTAACGGTTTGGAGTTCAGTCGCTTCGGCTTCGCCGTCAGCCACCGGATCGGAAAGGCAGTGGTCCGTAATCGAGTGAAACGCCTCATGCGGGAGGCGACCAGACTCCGCCGGGAATCGATCGCTCAGGGATGGGACCTCGTGTTCACA
The DNA here is from genome assembly GCA_964440965.1 of uncultured Anaerolineae bacterium. GTDB lineage: Bacteria > Chloroflexota > Anaerolineae > CAYYKQ01 > CAYYKQ01 > CAYYKQ01. Next base: position 16,461 of record CAYYKQ010000021.1, read on the forward strand.
GCCCGGCAGCCCATAGCTGAGGCCGATTTCCATCAGGTTGATAAGGCTATCGCGGAGCTCCTCCATCGTGCTAATCTGCTGAAGGAGACCGCTCTAGTCGAGGAAGGCAAATGAGAAGAGCCCTTTTGATCCTCATCAGGCTGTATCAGAAGACCATCTCACAGATCTTTCCCCCTACCTGTCGGTTTTATCCGTCCTGTTCTGAATATGCTTACCGGGCCATCGCCAAGTATGGGGTGCTGAAGGGAGGATGGCTGGCCCTTAAGCGCTTGAGCCGTTGCCACCCCTTCAACCCCGGCGGATATGACCCGGTGCCATGATAGCAGATGGCATATAGCGGATGGCTTATGGCGGGAGATCGATGTTTGCCACGAGGCTCCGGGGGACTGAACTATTGCCATAAGCTATAGGCCATTTGCCATACGCTAATTCTAAGGAGGTTTGAATCGAATGTGGAACGCTTTTGTGGAGATGTTTGTCAGCTGGCTCGTCTTTCTTAACAATCTGCTCGAAGGGATCGGTGCCCCTTACAGTTACGGATTAGCCATCATCCTCTTCACCCTGATGATCAAGTTGATCACTCTCCCTTTAACTCTGCAGCAGATTCGCTCCTCCAAAGCCGTGCAGGAGCTTCAGCCCGAGCTTCAGAAGCTGCAGAAGCGGTACGGCAAGGATAAGGAGAAGCTGGCCCAGAAGCAGATGGAACTCTATAGGAAGGCGGGGGTCAATCCCTTTGGGGGGTGCTTGACCATGCTGGTGCAGCTTCCCATTTGGATAGGACTTTATCAGGCCCTCTACAGGATAGCTCAGGAGAAACTCCTCACAGGGGGATTCCTCTGGATCAAGGATCTGGCCTTCCCCACCCCTAAAGTGGGCATGAGCTGGATATGGAACCCTCAGGCAGTGGGTTTGCAGTGGACAGGGGTTATCTCCTACCTGATACTCCCCGTCCTGACGGTGGTCACCCAGGTAGTCGCCCAGAAGATGACCACACCACCTAACCCCGACCCGGAACAGGCGGCCATGAATCAGGCCATGCTCCTCATGCTTCCCCTCATGCTCGGCTTCTTCGCTATGCAGGTGCCCTCCGGCCTGACCCTGTACTGGGTTACCTCCAACATAATCACCATCATCCAGCAATACTTTACTCTACCCCGTGCTCGTGTTCCTCAGAAGGGTTAAAGTCCGGCCTCCATTGAGGTTGGACATGCATGTGAGCACAGGCTCGGAGTGGTTGCACAGCCTGGTTAAGCGTGATCCCTCGCGCATGGACGAATCGAGCGAAGCCGATACTTCATCTCGAGGGACCCGGGCAACCACTCTGCCATGGAAAGCTCATCCGGAGGGAGGTGGGGGATGGAAGAGGTGAGTTTGGAAATCAAGGCTAAGAGCGTTGAGGAGGCTATCGCCAAGGGTTTAGCTGAGTTGGGGAAGAGCAGGGATGAGGTGAATATTGAGGTCCTGGACAGGGGAAGCAGTGGGCTGTTCGGCATCGGGGCCAGGGAAGCGAGGGTACGCATCAGCTTCGCCCAACCTCCGGTGGAGAGGCTCGATCTGGTGGCCCAGGAGACGCTGAGGGAGCTATTGGCCAAGATGGGCATCGAAGCTCAGGTCTCCGTTCGCCGCGAGGCCCCAGATGTGAAAAACGCCCCTCCCCTTACCTTGGATGTGAATGGTGACAACCTCGGTATCCTCATTGGACGGCGGGGGAAGACCTTAGACGCTTTGCAATTCATCACCCGTTTCATCGTCAGCCGTAAGCTTCAGCGTTGGGTCCCGTTGGTCATCGATGTGGAGGGATACAAAATGCGCAGGGAGAAGGCTCTACGAGAGCTCGCCCAGAGGGCAGCAGAGAGAGCCATTATGGAGCAGCAGCCTCTGGCCCTCAGGCCCATGCCACCCAACGAGCGCCGCGTCATCCACCTCGCCCTTCGCGATAATCCCTACGTCACCACCAAGAGCGTGGGACAAGGAGACAAAAGGAGGGTGACTATCCTGCCCAAGAAGTGAGGATCGCAGGGTACTTACAGCAGGGGCATTTGAGCTTCGGGCTCTTCAACGATCGGCTTCAAGCCGATTATCATCTTTAGATCGCGACGGTCCACCCTTTCCATCCGAAGCAGTCTGACCAGGTGCCGACGCTTGACGAATTGCCAATCGCCCCTCTCCATGACCGCTTTCAAGAGCGGATTGCGCTTCAGCTTGAAGCGCACCAGTGAGGAACGTTCCTCAGGGATAACCAGGTAGTGGCTGAATTTTTCGCCTCTGTGGCCAAGGATGAAGCTGAGCGTAGCCATCCATAAGACGACGAAGGCATAGGTCGTCTCTCCCTCCTCGCTCCAGAGGACATGGAAATCCCCTCCGCCAGGTTGGGCTTCGTAGCCCAGGCGGGCTCCCAGCTTCAGCAGTTGGGCGATCGTTTCATCCCGTTGGCGTTCCCTCTCCTCCTTTTGATCCTCCTCCCGCAACACCCAATGGTTGGGCGATACCTCTAAGCCGTAGGAGGCCAAGCAGGCATCGATGACCCCTTCCTCCGGGGTGAGGAGGCCGGGGAAGAGGACGCAAAGCTCCTCCTGGAGAGCATCCCTGCTCACGGGCTTGCCCTCCCTCAGGGCCTCGTAAACCGCCCTCTCCACCCGGTCTGCCAGGGATGGGAAGACTCCGCTCGGCTCCTTCAGCCACCAAAGTCCTTCTGAACGCGCCAGGCCCTCCTCCAATGTCGCTTTTACCTCCTGAGCTATGAACTCGAGTGGAGGGAGCTCCTCTTCCACCGTTAATGCCAGACGCAGGAGGCCGCTTTGGCTCAGGCGTTGGTAGATAGCGCTGTTCAGCCGAGGGAGGGTCAAAGGTTCGCCCCTCCTCCTCAGGGCGTCCTCCGCTGCGGCAAGGGCCTGGGTTCTGATCTCTTTGACCAGGATCTCCTTGTTCGGCGGGGCCGATGCCCTCTCCTCAGCCGCCTTGACGAAGGAGAGCCGATACTGATCATCGTCCGCTCGATGGAGCAGGCTTTCCAGTTTGAAGCCGGCACCTTCGGCGGCAAGGAGCAGGGCCTCCATCTGGCTTGGCTCCTCCGCAGAGAAGGCAAGCACCAGATGGCCTTCGTCCTTGAGGGTTGGCCGGAGGGCCTTGAAGCCGCTCCCCATGGCCTCCCGGTACCAATCCCAATCCACCCTCCTCTGCTTCAGGAGGGGTTTTAAGGGAGCCGCGGCCTCGCTTCCGAAAAGCCAGCCGCTCCAGAGGAAGGAGAGGGCCCAAAAGGTCGGATCCGGCCGCGGAGGGATGGTGAAGATCAACGATACACTCCCGGCGCGCAGTTCTCGGGCCAAGCGTCGCATGGAAAGGGCCTTGACCCAAGCCTTAGGTTCTCCCTCTACCCAGGTCAAGAGGTCCGGGGCCAGGATCCCTCCGAGGTCTTCGGCTAATCTGACCGCTGGGAGGGGAGATCGCGCTCGCATCTCCTCACGGGCTTCCTCGAAAGCCTGCCAGACGTTGCGCTCCATAAACCTCCGAGGGGGACGCAAGCGCTTGGGGCGAGCGGCCGGCTGTTCGGCCCCCGCTGGGGGAAGGGGATTGAGGACACTGCAGGAGTCCAGGCAGCGGAGCAATAGCAGCTTCAGAGGTTTCTGAAGTGGGGAATCAGCGAAGAGGTCTTCGATCTCGATCAAAAGCATGGCTAAGGCGTGGAGGTTGCGCGGCGTGTACAGCTCCAGCAGCCTCTGGGCCCGCTCTCGATTCTCATCACCCAAGGGGGCCAAGCGGTCGAGGATGTACCAGTAGTGGAAACCCCGCTTCTCGATGTTCTCCAGAGCCTCCAGGTCGGCTGGCTGGATGGTCGTTATGCCTTCACTCCCGCAGGATCGACAATGGTAGCCTTTCTCCACAGGCTTCCCTCCCTCCCAGACGAAGTAATCGGCTGCCAGGGGATGCCGGCATCGAGGACAAATGGTGACGTAAAGGCCATTTATGTATTCGCGGAGGGGCATTCCGTGCTTAGGGACATTGCCCAGCTTAATCATAGCGGCGTCCAGCCGGCTCTGATCGGGCCAATCCAGCTGACAGCGCAGGGTTAGGATAGCCAGAGGATTGAAGTTCACGGCGATGACTTTGCGGCCAGCCTTTACGACCTCGCGCACGAGGGTCTCGCTTTCACAAAAGGGAATGAGGACGATCTCCCCCGGCTCCGTATAGGCCTCGATATAGGCGCTCGCCACGCCAGCGGGCACCGGCTCGGCGTACCGAGCTAATGGCCCCCAGGGTTCCATTCGTCTTCCCGGTACGAAATGGTTAATCTGCCCCATTTCAATTTTTAGTATACCATACTTGGCACCGTTTGGGGAAGAGCGTAGCAGCTTTCGGCGACGTGTGGTATAATCTTTTGGAGGGCTGAGGATGAGGTTCCTGATCACCGGTGGGGCTGGCTTCTTGGGATCTGCTTTGGCCAATCGTCTGGTCAAAGAGGGGCATAAGGTGATGGTCCTGGATGACCTGAGCGCAGGCGATCCATCCCGCTTGGATCCCCGCGTCCTCTTCACTCGCGGCGATGTGAGGGATATCCCCAAGCTCTGGACACTCCTGCAGAATGTGGATTGCGTATATCACCTGGCGGCGCGGGTATCCGTCCCGGAGTCCGTCCTCTATCCCAGAGAATACAACGAGGTGAACGTAGGTGGGACGGTCAGTATCATGGAGGCCATCCGAGATGCGGGGGTGAAGAGGGTGGTCCTGACCTCCTCCGGTGCGGTCTACGGCGAGCAGCCTGAGCAGCCGGTGAAGGAGAGCTTTCCTCCCAATCCTCAATCGCCCTATGCGGTGAGCAAATTGGCGGCGGAACACTACGTCAATACGATCGGAGCGCTGTGGGGGATAGAGACCGTCATCCTGAGGATCTTCAATGCTTATGGGCCGGGCCAGTTCATCCCCGCCTCCCATGCCCCGGTCATCCCCCAATTCATCAAGCAGGCCTTGGGGGGAGGGACGCTGGTGGTGTTCGGCGATGGGGAGCAGACGAGGGACTTCGTCTACATTGACGATGTAGTGAAGGCTCTGGTGGCCGCGGCCACC
>CAYYKQ010000022.1:0-21501 GCA_964440965.1 uncultured Anaerolineae bacterium
AACAGGTCGTTTTCGGAATAGTCTTAGATCCCTCCGCTATTGTGCAACAACTCTATCCATAGCCATTCTTGGCGCTTTAGCGCTTTCCCTCTTCCCTTCCCTCTCCGCCTGGAGTCAGGGGGATTTCGTCGAGGAGCTTATGGAGCGGCTGTCCGTGGAAGAGAAGGTCGGGCAGCTCTTTCTGGTGACCTTCATGGGCAGCGACATCGGCCCCGATTCGGATATCGCCCAGCTCATCGTCAAGTACAAAGTGGGAGGGGTGGTGCTCTCGGCGAGTAACGGCAACTTCACCAACGGCCAGGACACCCCGCGACAGGTGATGGAGCTGACCAACGGCCTTCAGAAGTTAGCTGCCTCCACCGCAGGGAACAACTACATCCCTCTCTTCATCGCTGTCGATCATGAGGGGGATGGTTACCCTTACACACACCTGAGAGGGGGCATGACCCCTATCCCCAGCCAGATGGCCTTAGGAGCCACCTGGAGCGAGGAGAACGCCGAGTTGGTGGGGGAGATCGTTGGGCGGGAGTTGGCGGCACTGGGGGTCAACATGCTCTTCGGCCCCTCGCTCGATGTGCTTAACAACCCCAGACCCAACCTCCCAGGGGAGTTGAGCACTCGTACCTTCGGTGGAGATCCCTACTGGGTGGGCAAGCTCGGCCGAGCCTACATCCGAGGTGTGCACCAGGGGAGTAAGGGGAGAGTGGCCACCGTGGCTAAGCACTTCCCAGGGTACGGGGATAGCGATCGCAGCCTGAACGAGGAGGTGGCTACGATAAACAAATCCATGCAGGAGTTGAGGCGCATCGAGCTCCCTCCCTTCTTCACCGTCACCGAAGGGGCGAAAAAGGGCACCCTGGGGGTCACCGATGCCCTGATGACCTCCCACATCCGTTATCGCGGCTTCCAAGGCAACATCCGCCAGCTGACCAGGCCCATCAGCTTCGATGCCCAGGGGCTGGGAGCCCTGATGGCCCTGCCTGAGTTCGAATCCTGGCGCAGCGAAGGAGGGCTGATGGTCAGCGATGCCTTAGGCGTGCCAGCAGTGTGCCGGTATTACGACCCTCAACTGCAGACCTTCCCCTGTAAGCGCATCGCTCAGGAGGCTTTTCTGGCTGGCAACGATCTGCTCGTCCTCTCCCACTTCGCCCTGACCGACGATTGGCCAAAGCAGTTCAAGAACATCAAGGCCACCATCGAATTCTTCAGAGAGAAGTACGAGGGCGATCCCAACTTCCAGGCCCGGGTCGATGAGGCCTTGAAACGCATTTTGGCACTCAAGCTTCGGCTCTATCCCCATTTCGATTTGGAGACCGTCCAGGTCGACGCCAGCCGATTGAAGGAGGTGGGCCAAGGCTCTGAGGAGATCTTCAAGATAGCGCGTGAGGCCATCACCCTCATCTACCCCGGCCCCGAGGAACTGGCCGATAGGCTTCCCAGCCCGCCTTTAGCCGACGAGGATGTGCTTATCTTCACCGACGCCAGGGAGGGGCGCGATTGCCCCGATTGCCCTCCGTTCCCCCTCATCAGTCCCGATGCCTTAGAGAGGACGATCGTCGAGCTTTACGGCCCCAAGGCCACTGGCCAGGTGGACCCTAACCGCATCCGCAGTTTTACCTTCAGCCAACTGGAGAGTTTTCTGGCCTCCAAGGGCGAGGGAGAGATCGAAGGCCTCCTCGAGGATGCGGAATGGATCATCTTCGCCATAATGAACGTCGATCCTGAAACCTATCCTCAGTCGGATGCGGTGAAGGTCTTCCTGAGGGAGCGGGCCGATGCCCTGCGCGGCAAGAAGGTGGTCGTCTTGGCCTACAATGCCCCCTACTATCTGGACACCACCGAGGTAAGCAAATTGACCGCCTACTACGGCGTCTACAGCAAGATCCAACCCTTTGTCGAAGCCTCCGTGAGGGCCCTTTTCCAGGAGTTCACCCCCAGCGGTGCTCCGCCGGTCAGTGTGGAGGGGATAAACTATGACCTGATCACTCAGATGGAGCCTGATCCCGATCAGGTTATTCAGGTCATGCTGGCCGGCGTCCCTCAGAAGGGGAAGGAAACGCCTATGCCCATAGATGTCAAGGTGGGAGACACCCTGCGGCTGAAGACGGGCATCATCCTGGACAGAAACGGCCATCCGGTTCCCGATGGCACGCCTGTGACCTTCCGCTTTTTCTATCCCGCCGAATCCCTGGAGCTCCCACGTCAGGAGGTGACCACGCTGGATGGCGTGGCCAAGGCCTCCCTCGTCCTGGAGAGGGAGGGTCAATTGGAGATCACCGCTGCCAGCGGTTCGGCCCGCAAATCGACGACGCTTGTGGTGACCATTAAGGGAGGCGGGCCAGCCACCTTCGCCACCGTCGTTCCCACTCCCACCTTCACCCCTTCGCCAACCCCTACCCCTACTCCGACATCCACTCCCACCCCCACATCCACGCCTGTCCCGCTCACCCCCACTCCCAGCCCCACCCCCACTCCTGTGGCCGCCCCCATTAAGGGGAAGGCCGAGAGGAGGCTCGGAGGGGGAGAACTCCTGTTATCCTTGCTGTGCATCTCTTTAGTGGGGGGCATAGGCTACGTGGTACAGGGCAAACGGAGCCCTTCCGTGAAGCTGAGGACTTCCCTCATGAGCTTGATCTGGGGCTTGGTGGGGTATAACCTCTATGGGCTAGGTCTAGCCAGAGTAGAGTTGCTTCAGCGCCTTCCCCAGCGCTGGGGGGCACCATTGATCTGCCTGGCATTCGCCACTGGCTATACCTTAGTGGAGGTGATCAGGGAAAGGAGGAATCTGAAAGGGTCATCGGGGTGAAATCCCGCGCATTTTTGTCGGGGGCAAGCCCTGTAGGGTGTGAAACTACCCACAGGGCAAGCCCCGACGCTACGCTGGAGGCGATAGGAGGGTTATTAGCAGGGCAAGGAGGAGCAGGCCAAGGGCGATGGCCAGGAGCACTCTGTTCTCTCTGATGGCTTCCATCCACTCCTCCCTCTCAGTGATGAATTCGATGACCGATGGGGGAGCGAACAGCTCGGCCCTGAATTCGGCCACGCTCGCCGGCCTCTTATCGGGGTGCATCTCCATGGCCCAGAGGATGGCCTTCTCTGTCCGCGGTTGGATGGAGGGATTGAGCTCGCGCGGAGGGATGAGGGAATCGGGCTTAAGGAAGCGCTGCTTAGCATCGGGGGGAGGACGGTTAGTGAGCAGATGATAGAGGGTGGCCCCTAAGGAGTAGATGTCAGAGCGAATGTCGGTGTGTCCGGCGTCGCCTCCGTACTGCTCCAGGGGGGTGTAATGCATGGTGCCCCGACCTCGCAGGATGGTGATCGTCCTGGCATCGTCCGGTGCCAGGAGCTTGACCAGGCCGAAGTCCACCAATTTGATGGCTCCACTCGGGGTGAGCTTGATGTTGGAGGGTTTGATGTCCCGATGGAGGATAGGTGGGTCCTGGCTGTGGAGGTATTCCAGTGCTTGGCATAATTGTCTGGCCCATGTCAAAACCTTTTTCTCCTCCAGGAACTTACCTTGGCGGCGCGCCTCGTCCACCACCTCCTTCAGATTTCGGCCTGATACGAAGTCCATGACTAGGTAATCCCGATCCCCTTCGGAGAAGTAATCGGAAACCTTAGGAAGGTTGGGGTGGTCAAGCCTGGCCAGGACGCTGGCTTCGCGGTGGAACTGCTCCCTGGCCTGGGCTTGAATAGAAGGAGGTGCTCCGGGCTCGGGCCAGACCTCTTTCACTGCGCATTGCCTTCCCTCCAGGCGCAGGTCCTCAGCCCGATAGACGGCACCCATGCCCCCTTGACCTATCAACTCTATAATTTTGTACCTTGACCGCAGAATGGTCCCCGGTGTCAAGGGTTGGGGCAAAGCTCTTCTCCTCCTTGTCGCCAATTGCGTGGTGTGTCCTCAAAACCGATTATACCTAATTAAGCCCCTTTTGTAAAGCGCTGTGATCTCGAGGGCGAGGTTCCTGAGGTTTGGAGATGAACGGAGAGAAGCCCCTTTTGATCATGGTGGAGGGCGAGTCCATCGGCAGGAAGTGGGTCATCGCCGGTGATGTGCTGACCATCGGGCGCAGCGAGGATTGCGATATCGTCCTTCCCCAGCGTCAGGTCTCCCGCCGGCATGCCCGGATAAGCTACCAAGACGGCCGCTACATCCTTGAGGATCTGGGCAGCAAAAACGGCACCTTCGTCAACGGGCGCGAGGTGCGCGAGCCCTGCATCCTGCGGGACGGCGACGAGATCCAGATCGCTCTGTGCGTGAAGCTGGCCTTTGTGGGGGCGGAGGCCACAGCCCCTTTGGTCTCGGAGGAGGCAAAGCGGATCGGCCTCTATCTAGATAGGGAAAGCCGCAGGGTCTGGGTGAAGGGGAGGGAGCTTTCCCCTCCCCTTGCCCCGGCGCAGTTTCGCTTGCTGGCGCTTCTGTACGGAAAACCAGGACAAGTGTGTACCAGGGACGAGATAGTAGAAGCTGTTTGGGGGGAGAAGGCTGAGGAGGGGATATCAGATCAGGCCATCGACGCCCTGATCAGGCGCTTGCGGAGGAGGATTGCCGAGCTCGACCCACACCATCAATACATAGTGACCGTACGCGGCCACGGCTTCCGGTTCGAGAACCCCTAACTAAAGGTTCAGCTGCACTAACAGCCATCGGTCGATGGGCCGGAAGCCGACCTTCTCGTAGACCCGTGCCGCAGGGCGATTCCCTACTATGTAGATGAGATGAGGGGTGAAGCCTCTGCCCAAGAGGTCGGCGCAGAGGGAATTCACGCAGTCGGTGGCATATCCTTTGTTGCGCTCGCCCTCCAAGGTGGCCACACCTCCGATCATGGCCATCCCAGCCCCCTCGACGCTGGAGTAGGCGGCCGAGACCACCCGACCGCCTTTCTCTATCAGGTACACGGTGCCGTTCTCGAGCCTCCGTGTCACCCTCTTCCGGTGCTCTTGGCGGCTGAGAGGGACGATGCCGAAGTTGTGGGCATAGAACTCGGTCAAAATTTCCACATCGGCCAGGGTGGCCTTCCTGGCCAGCCGATGGCTCGCCCTGCGGAAGTCCTCCGGCGCCAGCCAGCAGTAGATGCATTCATCGCAACTGGCTATCTCTACGGGGGCGAAGTGCTCTAGGAGTGGATTCACCTGACGGCGGCATCCAGTGATAAACCTTACACCCCTCTCTCTGGCAAGCTCGGCGAAGCTGGCCAGCACTGCTCGATCGTGCCAGTATAAGCCACCGCTCTCGTAATAGACCATGAATACCCCTTCCAGCTCGCCCCCGATGTATCCGCCATAGTAGCTTAGATAGGGATGATCGAGCCCAAATTGATCCAGATCGGCGATGAGGAAGAGGTTACTGGCTGGATCCTCCAGAAGGAAGGTCAGGAGTTCGGGGCTGGAAGGGGAAGTGAACCTTCGGAGAGTCGTCCCCTTCATATCATGCTCGAAGCCTGCTCCCTGATCTTCATCAGGCGTTGGGCCTCCTCGATCTCGCCCTCTTGCCTCAGGTTCATGGCCATGAGGTCCATGAATTCAACCAGGCTCTGATCGACCTGATCGGCATTTTCCTCCAGTAATTTCCGCGTTTCCTTAGGGTACGAGGCTTTGAGCAGCCGATTGATGAGCTTAACCTGCGGGGGCATCGTCTCTCTGAGCAGGTCGAGGGCGATCTCCCTTATGTGTTTCATCTTCTCGGCCTCCTCTTTAAATCCGGCGGATTCGGCTCCCTCGATGTTTGCCGATAGCACGGCGAAGAAGAAGTCATCTATCTCCCTCTGATGCTCTTGCACTGCCAGTTTGATGTCTTCGCTCCGCATGATCTCCCTGAGCAAATCGGCAGCCCTTTGGAAGCCGGTCCGTTCCTCCTTCTCTATCTTGCTTCTGATGTCCAGGATCTTGTCCCTTAATTCCGTCAGGCGTTGGGCTTCCTGCTCCTTCCCCTCGGCCAGAGCCGCTTCGATCCTCCCCGTCAGAGCCTTAAAGAACCAGTAGTCCAGGAGGGAGAAGCCGGCATCTACCATCCCCTCCAACCTGGCCTGATCATCCCAGCAGCTTATCAGCCTTTCCAGGAACTCCTCCTTGCTCATCCCCTTCCCTAAAGCCTCGATGATCTCTCGCCTCCCCTTTCTCCTTCTCCCTAAGCTGCTCAACTCCAGAAGTTTCCCGTGCAGCCTCATCAGGCGCTGGGCTAAGGCCTCTTCGCCATCGGCTCTGACCGCACTAGTGTAGAGGAACAAGGCCTGGAAGAACCTCTCGTCCAGCCGGGCGTCGTTCTCCCGGACCATGATCCGGAGGACATCCTCATTGGGAGCATCTAAGAAGCGGCGGATGAGGTCCATGTTGGCCCGCCAATTCTCCAATTCCTCTTGGGTGATCCCGTCGGCCTTCAGTATCTCGTCGGCCATCCTCTGCAGATCGAAGAAGATCTTGGGCTGGAGGAGGTAGCCCTTCCGCCTCTCCTGGGGCATCGAGCTTATCAGTTCATTGGTGAGGGTGCCGATAAGCTCCTGCCGCTTCATCTCGTTCATCTCTAACTCCAGAGGGATGAAGCACAGGAGCAATTCCTTCTGGGGATCATGGTAGAGGAAGGGGATGTTCAGCATGCCTGCCGCCTGACATCGAGGGCAGACGGCTTGGTTGATCTTCCCCTCCAGCAGCCGTTTTTTCAGCTCTGGCTCCTTTCCCACATCGACTATGAATCGGACTTGAGCTGTAAACTGAAACCCACATTGCGGGCAGGTGACTGGTACACTTTGTTGGATCATAGCGAGTTCCTTTCCCTTGATACCTTGCCGGGTGGCCTCGACCTGAGTGCAGCCGCTGCTAAGCTATCTCCGCTCGAGGGCACGCTTGACCAACTCTCGAGGGTTGATCACCGTGGCCCTTTCCACTTCCTCCTCATTCAGGCCAGCCCCTTTAGCCACCAGGCGAGCCATCTCCTGGCCGATCAGATCACTGGGGGAATGGGCATCGGAGTTAACCACGAGCTTGGCCCCAGCGGCTAAAGCGACACGGGCCACATGGCCGTTGGTCAGAGCATGCCCTCCCCGAGCGGAGAGTTCGAGGTAGACGCCGTTCCGGGCGGCGATCTCAGCTTCCCTAAGGGTGATGAAGCCCGGATGGGCCAGCAGGTCCACATCGGGGCACTCCACCGCTGCCCTGTTAGTCCCCTCTATCACCGGCTCTACGATGGTCTCCCCGTGCACGAGCACCAAACCCGCCCCCAGTTCCTTAGCCCGTTTAGCTAACCTGGGGATGCTCGCCGGAGACACATGAGTGAGCTCCACGCCGGGGATGAAGGTGATTGGGCGATCGCTCTCCTGTTCCTCCAAGAGGCGCAAAAGGCTTTCCAGGACCTCTTCGAGGTTGGAGGCATCGACATGGTCGGTGATGGCGATAGCCTCGAAGTCCAAAGCTTGGGCTCTCCTCAGTATCTCACTGGGGAGGAGAACCCCATCACTGAAGAAGGAATGGATGTGAAGGTCGATGCGTCTATCTCCCATCGTCCCTCCCTATAGGCTCCTTTGTGAGAGTTTATCATAATTGGATGCGAATTGTCAATCCCTCAACCTCGTGGTATAATCCCCAGCGGAGGATCGAGATGCGAAAGGCGATATTCTTGCTCGCTATCCTGGCTTTGTTGACTCCAGGGATGGTCGGCTGTAAGCCTGGAACGGGCGGCCCCGTTTCGGAGTTAACCTATTCGGCCCCTCTTGAAAGGGGGATTCGGGTAGGGGAGGAGTTGCCGGGGGCGCCTATCCGCTACGTTGGCCTCTCCGGCAAAGAGGCAGAAGTGCTCATCGCTGGGGAGAGGGCGTTCAAGCAGAAAGGGGATTCCTTAGATTGGCACGGCAGCCCAGCTAAAAGCGTGGAGTTGGCGCTTTCGCTGCGAGTCCTGTGGTATACTGAGGAGACCCTCCACGTCGGCGGGATGGCCAAGGTCACGGTGCAGGATCCCAACCCTGTTCCTGGCCCCATCACCACTTCGCCCATGGAATACCATGCCCCCGTGGCGTACACTATTTCGCGGGGCGGCCGCATCCCTGGCACCACAATCGAATATTTGAGGAAGACGGAGAAAGGGGCAGAGCTGAGTGGGGTCGAGGGCTATCCCTACCGTAAGCTGGGCGACTCCATTGTCTGGGAGGGACGGCTCAGGGATAACGTCTTCCTGCGACTCAATGTCCGAACCCTTTTCATCACTGAGGATTCCCTCCATGTAGGGGGCATGGCCACCATCTGGATCGTGCCCTGAGGCAGTTCAATCGGCCTGTTTGACGTGCCGGTAGATGTGCCAACCGAGGAGGGCCAGCAGGGAGAGGGCGATAGGGATGTCGAAGGGGCGCATGGCCCTTCGCACCGTCCTCCAGTGCTCGCCGAAGAGGAAGCCGACCCAGGCCAGGACGATGCACCACAAGAACGAGCCGACGAAGGTGAGGATGGTGAATTTGCCCAGATGCATGCGAGCCACCCCAGCCGGTAGGGAGATGAAGGTGCGCACAATGGGCAACAGCCGCGAGAAGAAGGCTGTGGCCTCTCCATACTTGTTGAACCAATAGTCGGCCAGCTCGAGGTCATGCCTGGAGATGAGGAGATACTTGCCGTATTTCTCCAGGAGGGGGCGGCCGCTCCGTGCCCCTATCCAATAGGTAACCACCGAACCGATGGTGCAGCCTAGACCTCCATAGAATCCGGCCCAAAGGGTGCTCCAGATGGAGAGCCCCTTAGCTTGGATGAGCATCCAACCGGCTAAGGGCATGGTGATCTCGCTGGGCAAAGGGATGCAGGCACTCTCCAGAGCCATTGCCGTTATCACGCCCGTCCAGCCGATCGTGGATAAAAGGTCCTGCAGAAAAACTACGATCTGCTCTTCAATTGCCTCCAAAGCCACTACCCCCACGAAAATCGAACATTCGAATTATATCATCGCCAGGGCGATTTGGCAAGCACATCCTTCGTTTGACAGATCGTCGGGTGCGTGCTATACTTAAATTGAGGAGAGGTGGAGGATGGATTTTAAGAGGGTGTTTTTGTATCTCTCGTTGCTCACATTGATGGCTTTTTTCTTGTACAACTCCTTGGGGGGAAAACAGGAGAAGTCGCCTATCACGGTTCCCCTTAATAGGGTGGCCGATCAGATTAAAAATGGGGAAGTCAGCAAGATAACCGTGCGGGGGGATGAGCTGAAGATCACGCGCACCGATGGGAGGGTGATCGTCTCCCGCAAGGAGCAAGGAATCGGAGTAGTGGAACTCCTGCGGGATTTAGGGGTGACCCAGGATGAGCTCCAAAGCGTGGAGATAGAAGTGGCCCCTCCCAACAGTTGGGTTAACTGGCTCTCGATCTTAGGAACCTTCCTGCCTATCCTGTTCATCGGTGGCTTCTTCTACTTCCTCGCACGACAGGCTCAGGGAGCGAACAGCCAAGCCTTCTCCTTCGGAAGGAGCAGGGCGCGCCTTTTCAAGGGCGACCGTCCGCAGGTGACCTTCGACGATGTGGCAGGAGTCGAGGAGGCCAAAGAGGATCTGGAGGAGATAATCCAGTTTCTGAAGGAGCCGGAGAAATTCTCCTCCTTAGGGGCGAGGATACCTAAGGGGGTGATCCTCGTCGGGGCTCCGGGGACGGGTAAGACCCTCTTGGCTAAAGCGGTCTCAGGTGAGGCGGGGGTCCCCTTCTTCTCCATCTCCGGCAGTGAGTTCGTGGAGATGTTCGTGGGTGTTGGAGCGGCCAGAGTAAGGGACCTCTTCGCTCAGGCCAAGCGCCATTCCCCTTGCATCGTCTTCATCGATGAAATCGACGCTGTGGGCCGCCACCGCGGGGCTGGTTTGGGGGGCAGCCATGACGAGAGGGAACAGACGCTCAACCAGATTCTGGTGGAGATGGATGGCTTCGACACGGATACTAACGTCATCGTTCTGGCCGCCACAAACCGTCCTGATATCCTTGATCCAGCGCTCCTGAGGCCCGGCAGATTCGATAGATGGGTTGTCCTGGACAAGCCGGATGTGAAGGAGAGGGAAGCCATCTTCAGGGTCCATGTAAGGGATAAACCCTTGGATGAGGAGGTGGACTTAAGGGTTCTGGCCCGTCAGACCCCTGGCCTCGTGGGTGCAGATATAGAGAACATCGTAAACGAAGCGGCCATCTTAGCTGCCAAAGAGGGGAAGAAGAGCATAGGCATGTCCGAGTTTGAGAGGGCCATAGAGAGGGTTATAGCAGGCAGGGAGCGAAAGAGCAGGATTATCAGCGAGGAGGAGAAAAGGATCATAGCCTACCATGAGGCAGGACATGCTTTGGTGATGTACGAGCTACCCCATTGCGACCCTGTGCATAAAGTATCCATCATCTCGAGGGGGATGGCCCTCGGCTACACCATGCCTCTGCCCGAGGAGGACAGGTACCTGAAGACAAAGAGCAAGTTTGAGGACGAGCTCGCTGGGCTGTTGGGGGGACGGGTCGCTGAAGAGGTGATCTTCGGGGACGTGACCACCGGCGCCGCGAACGACCTTGAGCAAGCCACAAAGCTCGCCAGGAAGATGGTTACCAGATATGGGATGAGCGAGAAGCTCGGTCCCCTCACCTTCGGAAAGAAAGAGGAGCTGGTGTTCCTGGGGAAGGAGATAAGAGAACACAGGGATTACAGCGAGGAGATAGCTAAGGAGATAGACCAAGAGGTGAGGAGGATTGTGGGAGAAGCGTATGAGAGGGCGAAAGCCATAATCATCGCTAAGAGGGATAAACTGGATGCCCTTGCTGAGAAGCTCATCGAGAAGGAGACGTTAGAGGAAGAGGAGCTGGAAGCTTTACTGTCCGATTCATCGAGCCAAGCTGAAGGCACTTGACAAGGAAAGCAAAGGGGCATATAATCTAAGAGCCTAAGCTTACAAACCCGGTTGGAAATTTGGGGATCGAATCGAGGCTTCGGGTGTGAATAGCATTGTGATCCCAAAGGGCTTATTCCACACGGAGGCTCGATTTCGATTTCCAGGATCTTAGCCGGGTTTTTACTTGGTTAAGGCGGACCCCGTTTAAGCAATGGCGAAGGAGGTGAAAGATGGACAGGCTTAAGAGAGTGCTTGCGGCTCTTGCCTTCCTGGCAACCCTGGTGAGCTTGGGGAGTTCTGGCATCGCCGGAGCCCAAGGGGCCAAGAGGGGCTTCTCCATCTCCACTGAGTATACCCACATAGTCGTCGAGAAGGACGGGGAGATAACCCTCGACGTACGGATCACCAACACAGGCGAGAAGGATGAGGACATCCTCCTCTCCATCTCGGGTCCGGAGGGCTGGGGGGCAAGGTTCGAGAAGTGTTGCCCAAGGTATGAAGTTCAAGCCGTCCACCTCAGCTGTGAAGGGGAGCATAATTCTCTGGAATTGGACTTCAAGGCTAAGCCACCTGAAGATGCAGCTGAGGGCGATTATAAGTTTATCCTGCAGGGAACCACTGAGGATGGGCAGCTCTCGAGGTCACAGGAGGTTATAGTCACCCTGAAGCCTAAGGGGGCTAAGCCGAAGGAGGCTGAGACGGCCAAGGGAGCGGAGCTCACGACCGAGTATCCATCCCTGAAGCAACCCGCTGGGAAGAACTTCGAGTTCGATCTCGACCTTAAGAATAAGGCCGATGAGCCTCGGGTCTTCGACCTCGGAGCTGAGATCCCCTATGGGTGGGGAGCCTACTGCACTCCGAGATATGAGAGAGAGAAGAGGATCTCCTCCATAAAGGTGGACGCCGATAGGACGGAGAGGCTTAGGTTCGTCCTCATCCCTCCCCCAGGAGTTAAGAAGGGGAAGTATAAGGCCATATTTACCGCCAAGGCAGGCGAGGAGATGACGACCATCGAGCTTGTAGCCGAGGTCACTGGGACCTACGAATTGAAGCTGGGAACTGAGGCTGAGGTCCTGGGCAGAGGCGAGACGAGGAACGTCAAAGCCCTGGCCGGCCAGGAGAAGCACTTCACCATTTACCTGTGGAATGAAGGCTCGGATTCGATCTTGGACATCAGCTTCTTCTCCAGCAAGCCCAAAGAGTGGGAGGTCTCCTTCAAGCCCGAGAGAATCCCCTCCCTTCCACCGTTGACTGAGGCAATGAAGCCGGAGAAAGTAGAGGTCACCATCAAGCCGAAGGCGAAGGCCATCCCCGGCGATTACGTAGTCACCTTGACCGCCTCCGGCAAAGGGGCTCGGGAGGAGATGGAGCTGCGGGTGACCGTAGGCACGCCTATGACTTGGGGATGGTTTGGGATCGCCATCATCGTGGTGGTGATAGGTGGCCTGCTTGGTCTCTTCGCAAAATTGGGGAGGAGATGAGATGGACTGGGTAGTGGAGACAAAGGACCTCTGCAAATACTATGACGGCGTCAAAGCGGTGGAGAATTTAAACCTTCGAATAAAAGAGGGGGAGATCTATGGCTTCTTAGGCCCCAATGGTGCGGGGAAGACCACTACTATCCTGATGCTGCTGGGGCTTACCGAGCCCACCTCGGGTGAAGTTAAAGTGTGCGGGCATAACTCTACCAAGGAGCCCCTCGAGGTCAAGAGGATAACCGGTTACCTCCCTGAAAACGTAGGCTTCTACGAGGATCTGACAGCTAAGGAGAACCTGAGGTTCATTGCCCGGCTGAACAGGATACCCGATAAGGAATCAGCCGGAAGGATTGAGGAGGCCTTAAAAAGGGTTGGCCTCCTGGAGGTGGCCGATTGGGAGGTGGGGAAACTCTCCCGAGGGATGAAGCAGCGTTTAGGGATAGCCGATGTCCTGATCAAGGACCCCTCCTTTGTCATCCTGGATGAGCCGACGACGGGGATAGACCCAGAGGGCGCCAATCAGATTTTAGAGCTCATAACCGAGATGAGCAAAGAGCATGGCATCACAGTCCTCGTGGCCTCCCACCTCCTCTATCAGGTCCAGAGGATCTGCGACCGGGTGGGCATAATCAGCGAAGGGAAGCTGGTCGCCGAGGGGACAATAGAGGAGTTGGGGGCCAAGATGGTGGGCGAAGGAGGGTCCACGATCGAGGTGGAGCTCTCGGAAGTAAGCCCAGAGCTCATCCAGGCTGTGGAACGGGTGGAAGGGGTGCGTGCGGTCGAATCCTTGGGCAACACCTTGCACATCAGGTGTGAGAAGGACCTGAGGGCGGAGGTATCGCGGGCGATAACGGAGAGCGGAGGGACCATTTTGGGGCTAAGAGGCCAGATTCCAACCCTGGAGGAGATCTATCTGAGATACTTCCAGGAGGGGTGACCTATGTCGGTCGTCTTTTGGAAGGAACTGGCGGACAATTTCGGCAGCAGGCGATTCATGATCCTGCTCCTTCTGATCTGTGTCGTTGGGGTGGTCTCCGTTTATACAGCTGCCCAGGCTATTGGGGGAGCACCTACGGAGTTCATCTTCCTAAGCCTATTCACCTCCCATGGCGGGGCCCTCCCCCCCTTCATCTCCTTCCTCAGCTTCTTCGGACCGCTCATAGGGATCATCCTGGGGTTCGATGCCGTGAACAGCGAATTTTCGCGAAGGACCATCAGCCGGGTCCTGGCCCAGCCTATCTTCAGGGATTCGTGGATCAACGGCAAGTTCATGGCCGGCCTGGTGACTGTGGCCATAACGCTGGCGAGCATCATCCTGGTCATCCTTGGGCTGGGGATCCGCATGCTCGGCTTCGGACCCAGTGAGGAGGAGCTCTGGAGGATCGGGATCTTCTGGGGGATAAGCGTGATCTACGTAGGCTTTTGGCTGGGTTTGGGCCTTCTCTTCTCGGTGGTGTTCAGGCGAACGACGAGCTCCGCTTTGGCCTCCATAGCGATTTGGATCTTCTTCACCTTCTTTCTTTACATGGTCGCTGGGCTCGTCGCCGATCAGATGGCTCCCCTCAGCCCGGACTCTGGCCCGAAGGTCTGGGCAAGGCATGAGCGCATAAAAGATATGGTCATGCGTATCTCCCCCACAACCCTCTTTGAGGAGGCCACCATGGCCGTATTGGTTCCCAGCTTCAGGGGGGTGGGTTTAGCGTTTCTCCTCTCGGAAGCCAAAGCTGAGATCCCCACCAACCCGCTCCCTGTGGGTCAGAGCCTGCTGATCGTGTGGCCCCAGATAGTGAGTTTGGTAGCGCTGATAGCAATCTGCTTCGCCATCGCCTATACCATCTTCATGAAGCGAGAGATAAGGGCAATCTGAGCGAGTAGGGGCGTAGCAACCGCTACGCCCCTACCCCTTTCATCCTTTGGCTGCCTTCCTTTTCTCTTCCTCGGCCAGCACCCTCCTAAGGATCTTGCCCACCATGCTCTTGGGGAGCTCCTTCCTGAATTCCACGTATTTCGGGACCTTGTATGCGGCCAGTTTCTCCCTGCAGTAGGCCAGTATCTCCTCCTCGGTGGCCGTCTCCCCCTCCTTGAGGACGATGAAAACCTTAGGCACCTCCCCTTTGTATTCATCGGGGATGCCTACGGCTGCTGCTTCCTTGACCTTGGGATGAGCGTAGAGCACTTCCTCGATGTCCCTGGGATAGATGTTGTAGCCACCGGAGAGGATCATCTCCTTCTTGCGGTCGACGATGTAGAAGTAGCCGTCCTCGTCCACTTTGGCGATGTCGCCCGTGAGGAGCCAGCCGTCCGGCTTCAGGACCAGCTCCGTCTCCTCGGGCATGTTCCAATAGCCCTTCATCACCTGGGGGCCTTTAACCGCCAACTCACCAATCTCCCCGATGGGCAGCTCCTTCTCACCCGTCTCCAGGTCTACGATCTTGGCATCTGTGTCCGGGAAGGGAATGCCGATACAGGGTTTACGCAGCCCATAGATGGGGTTGCAATGGGTCACTGGCGAGGCCTCGGTCAGGCCATAGCCTTCCACAAGCCTCCCGCCGGTGATCTCCTCGAACTTGGTCCAGACCTCGTAGGGCAGAGGCATGGCCCCGGCGATGCAAGCCCTGATGGAACTGATGTCGTACTTCTCCACCCCTGGATAGTTGTTGATGGCCACATACATCGTTGCTACCCCGGGGAAGAGGGTAGGCTTGTATTTGTTGATCGCCTCTAAGACATCCTTGGTCTTGAACTGCGGCAGGAGCACCATCGTCGAGGCTGCGTAGACGGGCATGTTCATGCACACGGTCATCCCATAGACGTGGAAGAAGGGCAGGACAGCGAGCAGCACCTCTTCCCCCTCTTTGAGGTCCGAGAGCCAATATCGGGTCTGGATGGCATTCACCAACATGTTCCTGTGGGTGAGCATAGCCCCCTTAGGCACCCCGGTCGTCCCGCCAGTATACTGGAGAAGGGCTAAATCCTCGGGGTCTACCTCCACCTTAGGGGCCTCGGGAGGGTACTTAGCTAGGAGCTCCTGGAAGAAGTAAGTACCCGGCTCCCTGACGATAGGAGGGCGGTGTCCCTCTTTCTTCTCCTTGAAGAGGGTGAACAGCAATTTGATGAGCGGAGGGAAGTACTCCTTGATGTTAGTGACGATGAGGTTGCGGATTTTGGTCTTATCCTTGACCCGCCTCACCACGGGGTAAAATTTGGTCAAGGTGACGATGGTCTCAGCGCCGGAGTCGTTAAGCTGACGCTCTATCTCCCTCTCTACGTAGAGGGGATTGGTGGGGACGACCACTCCTCCCGCCTTGAGGGTGCCGTAATAGGCGATAGGGAATTGGGGGCAGTTGGGGAGGTGAATGGAGACCCGATCGCCCTTCTTCACTCCCAGGGCAGCCAGGGCAGCAGCGAATCTATTGGCCTGTTCGTTAAGCTCATGGTAGGTAAGCTTAGCTCCGAAGAAGATCGTGGCTGCGTTGTCGGGGTACTTCCTAGCTGCCTCCTCCAAGGCCCAATGGAGGGGCTTGTCAGGGTAATCGATCGTGTGCGGGACCTCAGGCTCATAGTGCTTTAGCCAAATCTTCTCCATTTTCACTCCTCCTTTATATTTAAAACTCAACCTCGATTAGCCGAAGGGCGCGGAAGCGCCCTTTTTATCCTTTGATCAACTCTATGATCTTCCCGGGAATCCTCCTGACTCGATTGTTTGCATCCACACAGATATGCTTTGTCCAGCCGGTGGCCAGGATCTGGCCGGTCTCAGCCCTCGTTACCTCGTAGGTAAAGGTGATGCTTCGGCTGCCGACTTTTTCCACCCAGGTCTTGACCTTTACCAGGTCTCCGTAGCGAGCAGGGGAGATATAGCGGACGTAAACCTCAGCCAGGGGGAAGAAGATGCCTTGGGCTTCGCAATCAGCGTAGTCCATTCCTTGCTGGCGGAAGAATTCCCCCCGTCCTACCTCGAACCAGACGATGTAGTTGGTGTGATAGACGATGCCCATGGCATCCGTTTCAGCGTAACGGACGCGGAGGGTGGTCTCGACAACGCGTTTTTCGCTCATGAGGCTTCTAGCCGTTTCTTAATCGCCTTTCCCAGCCTCTTAATTCCCTCCTCGATCATCTCCGGATTAGCGGTGGCGAAGGTGAGGCGCATGGTGTTGTGGCCCGTGCCATCGGCGTAGAAGGCCGTGCCGGGGACGAAGGCCACCTTCTCCTCCACTGCCTCCTTGAGCAGCTCCACGCTGTCCACCTCCTCCGGCAGGATCACCCACAGGAAAAGCCCCCCCTCGGGCTTCGTCCAACGCACGCCCTCCGGGAAATACCTCTCCAGCGCGGCCAGCATGGCATCGCGGCGCTCCCGGTAGGTGGCGATGATTTCCTCAATGTGGGGCTGGAGCAGTCCGCGACGGCAATACTCATAGACCATCACCTGGCCGAAGGAGTTGGTGTGCAGGTCGGCTCCCTGCTTGGCCAGCACCAACTGGCGGGCAACCTCGGCCGGGGCCACCACCCAACCCAGGCGCAGGCCAGGGGCGATGAGCTTGGAGAAGGTGCCGAGGTAAAGGACATTGCCCCCGTTCCGCTTAGCGTCGAGTACGGCTAAGGGTGGCAGATGCTCTCCTTCGTAGCGCAGCTCACCGTAGGGGTCGTCCTCCACAATGGGTACGCTGTGCCGGGCGGCCAACTCCACTAGCTTCTCCCGTCGCTCTAAAGCGAGGGTCACGCCGGCGGGGTTGTGGAAGTTGGGCAGCACATAGATGAATTTGGGCTTGCTCTCCATGATGGCCTCCTCCAGGAGGTCGACTCGCATGCCCTTCTCATCGAGGGGAACGGTGGCGAACTTAACCCCATAGGCCCGCCAGGCCTGGATGGCCCCCACATAGGAGGGCTTCTCCAGCAGGATGGCGTCGCCGGGGTCGAGGAAGACACGCCCGATGAGGTCGAGGGCCTGCTGGGAGCCTGCAGTGACCACGATATTCTCCTCGCTGGTGCCCAGGCCATAGGCGGCCATCTTCTCCACCAGGAAGCTCCTGAGGGGTGGATAACCCTCCGTGATGCCGTATTGGAGGGCCTCGGTCCCTTTTTCCGTCAGGGTATAGGAGCAGATTTCTTCCATCTCTTTGGTGGGGAAGAGTTCCGGAGCCGGCATGCCTCCGGCAAAGGAGATGATCTCAGGCCGTTGGGCGAACTTGAGGATCTCCCTGATGGCGGAACTGGTCATCCGCCGCGCACATTCGGAGTAGTAATCATGCCATCGTATGCTCATTTCAGAACCCCCTTATAATTTATCAACTCGATATCGAATTTCTCTACCGCCTCCCGCACCCTGGGATCGGTCAAGGAAGCGAGTTCCTGTTCCCTTTCCTCCACGTAGCGGCTGGAGCGCCGCAGTTCTTCATCCACGTAACCGGGATGACACATTAGCTCTGTGACGCCCTCCTCCAAATGGGCCAGGATGTCCAGGAGATCTTCCACCCCGATGTTCCCTCGACCGAAGAACTCCCCCACGAAGTGATCGGGGTGGGGGACGCCCGAGGAGCGAACCAGCTCCAGATCTCGTTTGACAATCTCCCGCGCCTGTTCGGGGGTCAGCCCGAAGCGCTCAACATCTATGGCCTCCCAGTTTCGCCCGAAGGGGACCCGCATAGGGAGTCCAAATTCCGCCGCCAGCTCGACGATGATGGCGAAGAAGGGCGGATAAAGGTGTGTGAAATGATGGCAATCCAGGTGAGTAGGCCTTCCGCACTGCTCGATGAAGTGCTCGATCTGGGCCTTAAGCTCGATCTTAAGCTGCTTGAGGTCGATCTCCTTGATCCGGGGTATCCAAAGCCTTCGATCGAGGAACTCGCCTCGCTCGTCGACTAAGGTGGGTACTCGTTCTGGAGGGAGTATAGGACGTCCCGTGGTGAAGACCAGATGCACCCCCACTCCCAAATCTGGACACCCCTCCGCCAGGGCGAGGGCCTCCTCGGCGGCGGGCATGTTAACCATCAGACTGGTGCTGGTCACGATTCCCCGCTTATGGGCTTCGATAATGCCTCGATTGATCCCGAGGCTGCGGCCGAAGTCATCGGCGTTAACGATGAGCCTCTTGACCATGGCCCCTCTCTGGTAAAGTGGTTACATAGTTGGATGTAAACTCCGATACCTTGCAGACGAGTTAAGCAAGTCCGACATCGCGTATCTTACGGCTATTGTGTAACCATCTTTAGTTTTTCCACCACCTCATCTATCTCAGCTGCCCTATCGATCGCGAAATCCACCCACCATGCTTTATCACTGCTCCCCACCAGTACGGTGGTCATCCCCAGCTCCTTAGCCGGCATAAGGTTGCGGGCGTTATCGTCAACGATGAGGCACTCCCTTCCCTTGGCGTTCAAGATCTCCAGGGCGCGCTGATAGGCCCCTAAGTTTGGCTTGCTCAGATAACCTAGATCTCGAATGTCAATGATATGCTTGAAGTGGTGTTCGATTCCCAGAATTCTCAGCACACGTTGAGCGTGCTCCATTGAGGCGTTGGTGAAGACCACCTTCTCCGTCTCGATCCCCTCTAATGCAGTATTAAGCTCCCTATCGGGGCCTATGTAGTCTTCCAGGGGGATATCATGGACATAGGCCAAGTAATCTTCGGGGTCTATGCCGTAGTTGACCATCAGGCCCATCATGGTGGTGCCGTAGCGGGTGTAGTATTCATTACGCAGGCGTTTAACCAAGCTGGGTTCCAGGCCCAGCTTCTCTTCCATATACAAGCTGATGCGCCGGCTGATCTCCTGCATAAGCCCCGATTCTCTGGGATAGAGAGTTTCGTCAAGATCGAATAGGATATATCTCATCATCACTCACTTCTGCTCGCGGGAGGCGATGTAAATCCCTGCCAAGATCAACACTCCACCCATTATCTTGTGAGGGGTAGGGACCTCGTTCAGGAAAAAGTAGGCCAAGATGGTGGAGCCAATAGGTTCGCCCAGGATGGAGACGGAGACAAAAGTGGCGGAGAGGTATCGCAGGGCCCAATTGAGGGACGAATGTCCGATGAGCTGAGGCACTAAAGCCAGTAGGATGAACATGAGGTAGGTCTGCTGAGGATAGCCTACGAATTCCTGCCCTGTAAGCGCGCAAAAGGCCACCACCGTCGCCGCTGCCGTGGAATAGACGAGGGAAATGTACGCCACCAGGGAGAGCCTGGACCTCAACCGTCGCCCGATGAGGAAGTACCCGGCGGCCATCACCGCCCCTGCGGTGGCTAATAAGTCGCCGAGCAACTCATTCTGCCCCAAGCCAAAGTCGCCATAGCCAATGACCATCCCTCCCAATACGGAGAGAGCGATCCCCATGGACATCCGCGGAGACAGCCTCTCATTAAATAGGAAATGGGAGGCGAGGCCTACAAAGATAGGATGGGTGGTGACTAAGACCACCGAGCTGGCCACTGAGGTATACTCCAGTGAGGTTATCCAGGATGCGAAATGCAATGCCAAAAACAAACCCGCTCCAAAGGCCAAGCCGATCTCGTCCCTGTTCAAGATCTCCCATTCACTCCTTGACCGGGTGAGGGCTAAGGGAGCTAAGGCTAAGGAGGCTAAGCTCAGACGATAAGCAGCGATAACTAAAGGCGGTGCCTCAGCTAGGCGGATGAAGATGGAGGCGAAGGAGATGGCGACAACGCCGATCGAAAGACTCAGATACGGCCTGATGGAGGGTTCGATTACAGGGGTCCTTTGTTTATCCACCTCGATTCATTCGCGGAAACCAAGGTGCAGCTCGGCAACAAGCCCTAAAGCACCATCTGGGTCGATCAATAACCCCGAAAGGGATTTTGATTATACCATTTCCCATGGAACTCTGCAAGGGAAGCTCCCACCTTCTGACCAGAAGGTTTAGCATATTCTATCAAAGGTCTTTCCCAGGGAGGGAGAAAGTTTCGGAGAATAACTCTCTTGAGGGGGAACTAAGGGGCCAAACTAGCCTTGAGAAAGAAAAGACCGCTTTCATACAGCGGCCTTGTAGATGCCCCCAACGGAATTCGAATCCGTGTCTCCACCTTGAAAGGGTGGTATCCTAGGCCTCTAGACGATGGGGGCATCCTCGATTTCCATTTTACCAGAGATCTTGAAAAAGGTCAAATCCGAGTTGACAAAGGCTGGAAGCATGGTGTAGCATCTATTAGAGCGAGCTGGGCAGGAGGTATTCGATGAGAGAGGAGCTCAATCAGCAAGGGGGTTCTCAACCTGCGGGCCGGAGAGGGGTGCTTAGTCAGGGTGAAATAGATTGTGCAACCACTCTACTTCTGCATTCCTCGAGCTAAACTCTCCTTTAACTCCTCCACGATCTTTACCCCGGCGCTGGCCCCGATGCGGGTGGCTCCGGCTTCGATCATGGCTTGGGCCTTTTCCAACGAACGGATTCCCCCTGCGGCTTTGACTCCCATCCTCTCTCCCACCGTCCTTCGCATCAAGGATACATCATGGACGGTTGCTCCTCCAGGGCCGAAGCCGGTGGATGTCTTGACGTAATCCGCGCCGGCTTCCATCGCTAACTCACAGGCTTTGATCTTCTCCTCGTCCGTCAGCAGCGGAGCTTCGATGATCACCTTGACCACGGCCCCATACTTATGACAGACGTTCACCACTGCCTCGATGTCTTTCCTCGCGAAGTCATAATCCTTAGATTTGAGGGCTCCTATGTTCATCACCATATCTATCTCCCGCGCCCCATTCCGAATGGCCATCTCCGCCTCGTAGGCTTTGACCTCCGGGAGTGTGGATCCTAATGGAAAGCCCACTACGCTGCAAACCTTAACCGGCGAGCCCTTCAGGGATTCCGCGGCCAGTTTGACGAAGGAAGGATTAACGCAAACGGTGGCGAAGCCATAGCGTCGAGCCTCGGCACAAAGTCGCTCGATCTGCTCCTTTGTAGCCTCTGGCTTGAGCAAAGTGTAATCGATAATGCTGGCCAGAGCTTTAATGGCCTCAGGGCCGGTGAACTCCTTTACAGCTCCCAATTTTCACCCCCTTTACTAGAGTTGTTGCACAATTGACTGATTGGCTCCAAAAGGGCGATTTTCTCCTATGAAGGCCAAACCCTGCGCAGAAATGGGGTGACCCGGCCTCCAAGATCGCTTCGCGGGGGACAAAAGCTCCCAAGGTTTAGCGATCCTGGGATTGGTTTCAGGCCTGTCCACTGATGAGCTCGCTCGCTGCTGACTGGGGTGA
>CAYYKQ010000023.1:0-21439 GCA_964440965.1 uncultured Anaerolineae bacterium
CAACTTCGTCTCTGGGCTCTTCGTCCTCTTGGACAGGCCCTTCGTCGTCGGGGACTTCATCGAAGTGAAAGGTTATCAGGGGAGGGTGGAGAGGATCTCCCTGCGCTCCACCAGAATCGTCACCTCTAAGGGGGAAGTAGTCACCATTCCCAATAGCATCCTTGCCACCAATCCCATTGTGAATCGCTCCCTCGGCGAGCGCAGCGAGGAGGAAGGAGGGTAAGATGAACCCGTTGGAGACGCCGTTCATCTCCCGCATGCGGCGCAGCCACGCCTTGGAGCATGCCACCATGCACATCCTGGCCCGGCGCCATCCTAACCTGCGCCTGATGGGCAGGACCGCTCTGGAGGGCTTTTACCTCTATGGGATGGTGGAGACGGAGGAGGTGGCCTCAGCGGCTGAGGAGGCCCTGGCCCGCCTGCAGGCTGGCGAGAGCGAACTGGCCATCCACCCCCAATGCGGCACCAACTTGGTCGTCTCCGGCATCCTGGCCGGCCTCTTCTCCCTCGCGGCTACACGAGGGAGGAAGGAATCCCTCCTGGGGAAACTCCCCAGGGTGATCCTGGCCGCCACCATGGCCACCATCTTGGCCCAGCCTTTGGGCCCTCTCCTGCAGAAATACGTCACCACCTCCTCAGAGATGGAAGGGGTGAGCATCGAGAGGATCATCCGATGGGGAAGGGGGCTCCACCAGGTGAAGCTCAGTTTTCAATGACCAAATCCCAATGAACAATGACCAAATCCCAATGACCAAATCCCAATAAATCATTGGTCATTGGCTCATTGGTTCATTGGTCATTGGTCCATTGGTCATTGGCTCATTGGTCATTGAACCATGTTTTACATTTTCCATGGCGAGGATGAATTCACCCGCTCTGAACAGCTGGCCAAGCTGAAGGAGAGGATGGGCGACCCGGCCATGGCCGATTTGAACACCACCATCCTCGATGGGAGCCGGGTCAGCCTGGCTGAGTTGAAGCTGGCCTGCGATACCGTGCCCTTCCTATCCGATCGGCGGCTGGTCATCGTGGAGGGGCTTCTGAGCAGGCTTGAGCCGAGCGAGGGGAAAAGGCGAGCCGCTTGGCGGAAGGAATACCTGGAGGGGCTGGTGGATTACCTGAGGCAGCTCCCCAGCACCACACGGTTGATCTTCGTGGAGGAGAGGACCATAAGCGAGGACAATCCCGTCTATAGGCTGGCCCTGAGCGGCAGGCAAGGGTACGTCAAAAAGTTCGAGCTCCCCCTCAGGGGGGAGCTCAGCCGCTGGATCACGGATCGAGTGAAAGCCAAGGGCGCTCAGATTGAGCCAGAGGCGGCTAAGGAACTGGCCGACTTCATTGGTGATAACCTGCGTCTGCTGGATCAGGAGATCGAGAAGCTCATCGCCTACACCGACGGAGCCCGTCCCATAAGCCGGGAGGATGTGCACCTCCTGACCAGCTATGTGAAGGAGGCCAACATTTTCCGCATGGTGGACGCCTTGGGGCAACGTGATGGCCAGTTGGCCTCCAAGCTCCTGCATCGGCTGCTGGACGAAGGCGTTCACCCCTTGGCGCTATTGAGCATGATCGTCCGCCAATTTAGGATCATGATCCAGGTCAAGGAATTGGCGGGGCGAGGGTTGGGGACTCGGGCCATAGGTGCCAGGCTGAAGCTGCGCGACTTCGTGGTCGAGAAGGGGCTCCAGCAGGCCAGGGGCTTCTCCATGGCCCAATTGGAGGAGGTCTACCACAGGCTGCTGGAGACCGACCTGGCCATCAAGACGGGGAAGATGGATGCCATCCTGGCCTTGGATATGTTAGTGGCGAGTCTGAGCGAAGGGATTTAGGTGATCGAGGGCGGTTTGCCATCCCTCTGCCTCTTCCCCTTCCTCTCCTACGATCTCGAAATGCCTTGGTTCACTCGATATCGGCGGCGGAGGGAGGTAAGGGATGGACTGGTTTCCCCCGGGGTTCACTATCACCACGGGGGGATAGTCCCTTCTCATCTCCCTTCTCTCCTCTCCCCTTCTGGTCACGGCCACGATCAAGAGGCTCGTGGGTATCCCCGCCGCCACCCCGCAGACGACTCCTATGACCACGGCCATGGCCTCGGAAGACATCCTGACCCCCACCATCACCCCCAGGCCGATGGCGAAGGCTATGGCAAGGCAGACGATGAGCTTTTTCATCTTTTCCCTCCCTTCGATAAGGGCGTTCGGTTGAACGTCCCTTCTATCGTGCGCCGGTGATGGGCCAACGAGGATCTCTCGGGTGGCCTTATCCCGAAGGCCAGGGCTATGGTAACCAGGGCAGCGCGATAGCCTTCCCTGAAGGCGGCGACCCTCTCAGGATTCCCTCCAAACTGAGAGGCGGTTGAAGCGCTGGCCTCCTCAGCAGCCAAGATGGCGTTCTCTATGTCCTCTTGGAACCACATCTCCAGTCCCATTTCACCTCATCCTCCTGATCAATCTATCTATCTCCGCTTCGGAGATGTAAGCTGCCTGGAACCTTATCACTCTCCCTTTGGCGACTAAAAGGAAATCGCCCCTCCCGAGGAGCCTCTCGGCCCCCGTCCCCGCTATCCCGCTCACAACCTTGGCGTCTTCAGGGCTGGCCACGCTCCCCACGATCCTCACTGGGAAATTGCTCTTCACCAAAGATCCTATCACTTCAGCGGTGGGCTTCTGCACGCAGGCCACGATGTGGATCCCTGCCCCTCTCCCCCTCTGGAGGAGCCTGGTGAGGAGCCTCTCCATCCTCTTTCCTCCCTCCATCATCAGGTCGGCCAATTCGTCTACGAAGACCGCTATCCTGGGCTCGACGGCCCCTCGCGCTGAATTCAGGGCCCTTTCCCTCACCTTCATCTCCTCGACCAGCCTGGAGAGGGCTGAGATGGCCTCATCCACATCTCTGATGATGGGATAGAGGAGGTGGGGGAGGCCATTGAAGGGCGAGAATCCATCGCCCTTGGGGTCGATGAGCACCAACTGGACCCCTCCCAAGTGATTGTAGAGGGCGAGAGAGGCCACCATAGTTCTTGCCAGCATCGTCTTCCCAGACCCTGTCACTCCGCCTATGAGGACATGCACCACATCCGGGCTCGAGAGGCGCAGGAGGAGGGGGATGCCCTCTCCGTCCAGTCCCAAGACGGCCGTGCAGGGAGGTACATTTCTCAGTTGTTTGCAGATGGAAAGGAGCCTCACCCCCTCCCCTCTCCCCCTCGGGATCTCGACCTCTATCTGACCGTTCCTCCGGTAGACCCTGCAGGACGGAACCGCCAGGGCGAGGGCTATCTCTTCCGAGAGGTTGGCGATCTTGTTCACCTTGGTGCCGAGTTTGGGGAGGAGCTTGAAGCGGATGAACCTCGGGGTGACCAGCCCGCCGAGCACCTTCGATGGGACATTGTGGCTTGCCAGAACCATCTCTATTCTGTCAGCCTGGTACTCCAGAAGGCGACGCATGGGCAACCTCCGGCTAAGTGAGATGGCGTATCACCGCTATCACCTTCCCCTGCACCTCCACTGCATCCGCTTCGACGTGGATCTCCTCATAGTCATCGTTGGCCGGCTTCAGGCGGACCCACCGGCCTTCGGAGTAGAACCTCTTCAAGGTGGTCTCCCCTTCTTCCTTCAGCCACACGGCCGCCATCTCGCCGTTCTCCACTTCCAGCTGGTAACTCATCACCACGATGTCCCCATCGGCGATCATGGCATCGCGCATGGAATTCCCTTCTACCTGTAGGGCGTAAAACATCCCCTTGTCCTTGATAGATTGGCGCACCCTTTCATAGGCTTCCTCTCGGGATAGCTTCTGTCCCGATGCGGGAGGGGGCGTCAGCAGTTCATAGGGGACCTCGATGGTATCGTAGCCGAAGGGAGGGGAATCGCTGTCGGGGATGGGGATGGGCTGGCTGGCCACGATGCGGCCTAGGAGCGGGATGTGGAGGGTGGAGAAGCTGAAGGGGAACCCCTCGGCCGTGTAGACCAACCTTATCCCTCGTGGGGTACGCCTTTGCCGTTCGATATAGCCCTTCTCCTCGATGCTTGCCAATTCGCGGTAAACGTGGTCCTTCGAGGGGAGCCCAACCGCTTGTCCGATCTCCTCGAAGCTGGGAGGAAAGGCGAATTCCCGCAAGTAATTTTCGATGAACTTGACCACCCGCTCTTCGTGCTCATTCAACTCTGGCAGCATCTCTCCTCTCTCCTTTATAGAACTTATGTTCTGAAAACATTATATTAGAACATTCGTTCTATGTCAAGCGAAAAACGGCCTTGGGGAGAAATTTTAAGGTTTGAGGTGGCAATGCGGGATGCCTTCCTTTTACTTCAAAATTTTTGACATTTCTTTCTAAAATTAATATAATGTATGCAAGGGATCGCTGTGTTACCTGAGCAGATCCTGTAGCCACTTATCAAATTTAAGCAAGAAGTTAGGGGATTCTGGTTTACCTAAATCGTGGTTAGCAGGCATAAGATATCCATTTTCATCAATAGACCAAGGTTGTCCATCGATTACGATCCATCTGTCTCCAAGGGCTTCCCGCATCCAGGAGGGTACCTCTTTCCACTGATAGAGTCGCCACAAGTCCTCCCAGGAGCGCCACCGTTTAGGCTGGGTCATAGGATGCCAAGATTGGTGGGATGCTTCATGCCTCCGAGGTCGTTTCCGCCTGTGAACCCCGTGGATGTAGTCTAAAGTGAAAATGCCAACGGCTCCCACAGCGATGGGGATGGCAAAGAACCGGAGATCTGCTAACAAGGCATCTAGCTCAAAATAAGGTAGAAAATGGCAAATAGCCTCTTAGAGATCAATCCCAAAGTGCAAAAGGCCTTAGAGAAAAATTTTCCCCTTGTGGCCCTCGAATCCTCCCTCATCGTCCACGGGCTCCCTCATCCCCAGAACCTGGAGACGGCACGGGCATTGGAGCGCATCGTGCGGGAGGAGGGGGCCATTCCGGCAACCATCGCCATCATCGGGGGAAAAATCAGGGTGGGGCTGAGCGGGAGGGAGCTGGAGTACCTGGCCACAGCCAAAGGCGTCCGCAAGGTCAGCCGCAGGGATATACCCATCGCTGTGGCGCAGGGGCTGGACGGGGCAACGACAGTGGCGGCCACAATGTATATCGCCCACCTGGCCGGCATCAGGATCATGGCCACAGGGGGGATCGGCGGGGTGCACCGCACCCATCCCTTCGACGTCTCCGCCGACCTGCCGGAGCTGGCCAAAACCCCAGTGGCCGTGGTCTGCTCAGGGGCCAAATCCATCCTCGACCTGGTGCGCACCTGCGAGTGGTTAGAGACCTATGGCGTACCCGTCATCGGCTACAGGGCCAGTGAGTTCCCTGCTTTCTATTCCCGCTCCAGCGGCTTGGAGGTGGATATCCGTGTGGATACCCCCGAGGAGGCGGCGGAGATCATCCGCGCTAAGTGGGAGCTGGGGCTGGAGGGGGGAGTGCTGATAGTTGTGCCCATCCCTGAGGAGGCTGAGCTGCCCCGTCAGGTGGCCGAACAGGCCATCGGAAGAGCTTTGGCGGCGGCCGAGGAGCAAGGGATAAAGGGGAGGAACCTGACCCCCTTCCTCCTGAATGAGGTCGCTCGCATCACCGAGGGGAGAAGTTTAACGGCCAATATCGCCCTCCTCAAGAATAATGCCTTGGTGGCGGCTCGCATCGCCAGGGCGCTGGCCCTGTGGAATAGAGGTGTTCGTAGGAACCAGCTCCTATCAGATGGGTATTCCACAGGGCTGGCCGAACTCACCACTGAGAGATGATCTCCTTAGATAGGCAGAACCTGTATCGGAGGCTTTACAGGGAGTTAAAACCCGGCTACCAAACCAGCGGCCAGGTCTACGAAGACTTGGTGGCGAGGAGCATAACCTCCGAGACCAGGGTCCTCGATGCAGGTTGTGGCCGGGTGGGGGTTCTGAGCCTCTACAAAGATAAAGCCGCATTGGCCGTCGGCTTAGATGCCGAATTCGCCTCCCTGAAGGATAACCTGGGACTGGACCACCTTGTGGCGGGCGACCTGAACAAGATGCCCTTCGTCGACGGGTCATTTGACCTGGTGCTCTCCACTTGGGTGATCGAACACCTGAGGACGCCGGATATAGCCTTCGCTGAGATAGCCAGGGTCCTGCGCCGCGGCGGGCGCTTCATCTTCCTGACCCCTAACGCCTGGAACTATGTGGTGCTCGCCAATCGTCTCATCCCCGCCTGGTTGCAACGCCGCCTGGTGCCCAAGGTATATGGGCGGAGCAAGGCCGATACCTTCCCCACAGCCTATAAAGCCAATACCAAGCGGCGCCTGGATGAGAAATTGGGCCGCGTGGGCTTGCGATGCGAGGAGTTCCACTACATAGGCGATCCATCTTACATCGCCGCCAACGACCTCCTCTTCAGACTGGGGGTGTTCTTGGAGAGACTCACTGACTATGGCCCGCTGCGCTCACTTAAGGTCCATTTGGTGGCGAGTTACGTGAAGGAGGCCGGTTGAAGGCGAGGACGGGGCAGCCCGTCCTTCGATCCAGCGGCCGTTTCCCTTCCGATGTCAGGCGAAAACAGAAAGGCACCGGATACCCGGTGCCTTTCCCTTTCTTCCGTAAGCCTCGAAGCCCGCAGCTCATTTCTTTCTGAAGGTCAATCCATCCTCGCCTACATCCACCACTACCGTATCCCCCTCTTTAAACTCCCCCTTGAGCAGGCGCTTGGAGAGGGGACTCTCCACATTCCGCTGCAGGGTCCGCCTAAGGGGGCGGGCGCCGAATTGAGGATCGTAGCCCTCCTCGGCCAGCCATTCCCTCGCTTCCTCGGTCAGCTCGATGGTTATCCCCTGCTCCGCCAGGCGCTCCTTGATCTCCTTCATCTGAAGGTCAACTATCTGCTTGACATGCTCCTTGGTCAGGGGATGGAAGATGATGATCTCGTCTATGCGGTTGAGGAACTCGGGGCGGAAGGTCTTCTTAAGCTCCTTCATAATGTCCCGACGCATTTCTCTCTCGACGGAGGAGAGATCGTCGGGGTGGATGAAGCCCATGGTGCCCCCTTGGGCAACGTACTTGGTGCCTACGTTGGAGGTCATGATGAGCACGGTGTTGCGGAAATCGACCACATGTCCCTGGCCATCGGTCATGCGGCCGTCGTCCAGAACCTGTAGGAGGGAGTTCCAGACGTCGGGATGGGCTTTCTCGATCTCGTCGAAGAGGACCACCTGGTAAGGGCGGCGGCGGACCGCCTCCGTGAGCTGTCCGCCCTCCTCGTAGCCTACGTAGCCAGGAGGAGCCCCGAAGAGGCGGGAGACGGTATGACGCTCCTGATACTCGCTCATATCGATGCGCACCATGGCATCCTCGTCGTCGAAGAGGAACCAGGCCAGCGTCTTGGCCAGCTCCGTTTTTCCCACTCCGGTGGGCCCCAGGAAGATGAAGCTTCCGATGGGCCGCTTGGGGTCCTTGAGCCCACTCCTGGCCCGGCGGATGGCATCGGAGATGGCAGCCACCGCCTCATCCTGGTCCACGATGCGCTCATGCAAGCGCTCCTCCATGTGCAGAAGCTTTTCCGCCTCCGTCTCCATGAGGTTGGATACAGGGATGCCGGTCCATTCGGAGACTACACGGGCGACATCCTCCGCGTCCACCACCTCGTCCAGGTTCTTCTCCCTTCGCCAGGCATCGCGCTTTCGGTTGAACTCCTCCTCCAGCTTCAGCCGCTGGCTCTTGAAGTAGGCCGCTCGTTCATAATCTCTCGCCGCCCCCGCGGCCTCCTCCTCGGCGGCCAGCTTCTGGAGCTCGCTCTGCATTTCCCGGAGCTCTGGAGGCATCTGGTAGATGTTAAGGCGCACCCTGGCAGCGGCTTCATCGATGAGGTCGATGGCCTTGTCAGGGAGATGCCTCTCGGTTACATAGCGGTTGGAGAGCCTGGCCGCGGCCACTATGGCGTCGTTGGAGATGGTCACCTTATGGTGGGCCTCGTAGCGGTCACGCAGCCCTTTCAGCATCTCTATGGTCTCCTCGACGGTGGGCTCCTCCACGTAGATGGGGGCGAAACGCCTCTCCAAAGCGCTGTCCTTCTCGATGTACTTGCGGTAATCGTCGGGAGTGGTGGCCCCGATGCACTGGAGCTCGCCCCTGGCCAGGGCAGGCTTCATCATGCTGGAAGCGTCCAGCGCCCCCTGGGCTGCACCGGCCCCCACCACGTTGTGCACTTCATCGATGAAGAGGATGATCTCCCCCTGGGAGTTCTTGATCTCATCCATCACCGCCTTCAGCCGCTCCTCGAACTCCCCTCTGAAGCGGGATCCAGCAACCATGGCCCCCAAGTCCAAGGAGAGCACCCGTTTGCCCATGAGGATTTCGGGCACATCATTGTTAGCTATCTTCTGAGCCAACCCCTCCACGATGGCCGTCTTGCCCACGCCGGCCTCCCCGATCAGGCATGGATTGTTCTTGGTGCGCCGGCAGAGCACTTGAATCACCCGCATGATCTCGGCATCGCGGCCGATGACGGGATCCAGTTTGCCCTCCTTAGCCATTTTGGTCAGATCGCGGCAATATTTCTCCAGGGCGCGATAGCGGCTTTCGGCGAACTGATCGGTGACCCGCTGGCCGCCGCGCACTTCCTGAATAGCCTTGTAGATTCGATCCTTCGTGACCCCATAATCGGCCAATATCCTGGCTGCGGGGGTTCCCCTCTCGCTGGCGATGCCCAGGAAAATGTGCTCCGTGGAGACATATTCGTCGTTCAACCTGCTGGCTTCCTCCTGGGCCAGATCCAAGACCCGCTTGACCCGAGGGGTGATGAACACCTGGCCCGTCCCACCTCCATAAACCGAGACCTGGGGGCTAGCCCTCAACACCTCATCCAAACGCCTCTTGACCATCTCCACATCCACCCCTAAAATCTCCAAGATCTGAGGGATGACCCCCTCAGGCTGCTCCAAGAGGGCCAGGAGGAGGTGCTCCGTATCCACTTGATTATGGTGGTAACGCTGCAGTATCTCGTACGCTCGGGCTGCAGCCTCCCGAGCGCGCTCAGTGAAACGGTCAAATCGCATCATTTTTAACATCACCTCTTTCCAATCCAAATGACCTTGCAGTTTCATTATACCAGAAATCATGCACTTGGCAAATGGGATATTTTTGCCAAACCCTGAAAAAGGGCATAAAATAATTTCCGAATGCGAAAGGCCACTGGGAAGGGGGATATGGTGAGGTACTTGATCATCGGGGCTGGGCCTGCGGGCCTCATCGCCGCGAAGACGCTCCGCGAGAACGACGATGGAGCGGAGATCATCATCCTCTCCAAGGAGGAGGTCAAGCCCTATTCAAGAGTTTTGCTTCCCTACCTCCTCGCAGGAGAGATCAAAGAAGAGGAGATCTACCTTGAAGTACCTGAGGGGGTTAAGGTACTGACCGGAAAGGAGGTGGTAAGGGTCGATCCACAGAGGAGGGAGGTGAGTCTCTCCACAGGTGAGGTTTTACCTTTCGATAGGCTCCTTATCGCCAGCGGCGCCTCGCCAGTGAAGCCCGAGATCGAGGGAGGCGACCTGCCCTTCGTCTTCACCGTTCGAGATCTCTCCGATATCCTGGAGATGAGGAAGAAAGTGAGGAGAGGCGGCAGGGCCATCATCGGGGGCGGTGGTTTGATAAGCATGAGGATCGGGGAGGCCCTGCACAAGCTGGGCATGAAGGTCACCTTCGTGGTAAGCTCCGATCGCGTCCTCTCCCGCATTCTCGACCTCCCCGCGTCCGCATTAGTGGCGAGGAGGCTGGCGGAGAATGGATTGGAGGTCATCACTGGGGAGGAGATCGAGGGGATAGAGGAAGGCAGGGTGCACCTGAGATCGGGGGAAAGCAGGGTCTGTGATTTAGTGGTCTTCGGGAAGGGCGTCCGGCCAAATGTGGATTTCCTCCGGGGAAGCGGCATCAAGACCAGCAGAGGTGTTGTCGTTGACAAGCACCAGGAAACGAATGTCGAAGGCATTTATGCTGCTGGCGATGTGGCTGAGACGATGGACATCGCCTATGGCGACAGAAGGGTCAATGCCCTCTGGCCCACGGCTGTGGAGCAGGGGCGCATTGCTGCCCTGAATATGGCCTCCAAACCCACTGTCTACGAAGGAAGCATAGCTCGGAATACCTTGGAAGTCTTCGGTTTACCTATCTTCACTGCCGGGATGGGAAGGGAGGAGGGGCCTCAGGTGCTGCGGGAGCAAGGGGAGGGCTTCTACCACAAGATCGTTCTCCAGGATGGGATGCTCAAAGGCGCCATCTTCATCGGAGGGATCAAAAATGAGGGCCTTTACCTTTTCCTGATGAGGAACCGCGTCGATGTTTCCCCCTTCGCCACCGCCCTCCTGAGGAACGCCTTCAGTTATCCCCGCTACCTCCATTGGATCGCTTTGAGGCCCGGCTGGTGAACTAAGGGTTGGAGATACTCCACATATCGATCCCCGCTTTGATTGACAGGGGGGAGAAAGTATGTTACAATGCGCGAGACATTTCTAATAGGAGGGATAAGAGATGTTAGTGGGAGAAAGGATGACCAGGCGTCCCATCACCATCACTCCCGATACCCCCATCGAGGATGCCCTAAAGCTCATGAAGGATGAGAGGATACGCCGCCTGCCCGTAGTGGACAAGAAAGGCAGGTTGGTGGGGATCGTCACGGACAAGGACCTCCTCTATGCCTCCCCCTCCCCCGTCACTTCGCTTTCCATCTACGAGCTCCACTACCTGCTGTCGAAGCTCACCGTGCAGGAGGTGATGACCAAGGAGGTTATCACCGTCACCGAAGACACCCCTTTGGAGGAGGCGGCCCGCCTCATGGCCGACAACAAGATCGGCGGCCTGCCGGTGATGAGGGACGGCAAGCTGGTGGGCATCATCACCGAGACCGACCTCTTCAAGATCTTCCTGGAACTCTTAGGGGCCAGGGAGAGGGGGCTGAGGCTAAGCTTGCTCGTCCCAGAGGAAAAAGGCATGCTCGCTCAGATCACCGGGAAGATAGCTCAGATGGGGGGCAACATCATCAGCTTGGGGACCTTCTTGGGCGAGGATCCCACCACCCGCTTGGTCACGGTCAAGGTAGCCGATGTGCCCAGGGAGGAGTTGACGGCAGCCATAGAGGCTTTGGACGTAAAGATAGTGGACCTTAGGGAGGCATAACCATTGGAGAAAAGGTTCAAGGTACTGCGCATTGTGGGGACAATCTATAAGATCCTGGCCTGGATCACCTTGATCCTGGGCACCCTCAGCGGACTGGGAATGCTGGGCGTCTCCCTTTTGATGGGGATGCGAATGGCCAGGCAATTGCCCAGGCTATACACCTTCGCCCCCCAGGCAGGGATGGTGGGGGGCATTGTGGGGGCTATAGCGATCCTGCTGTTAGCGATCCTCTATTCCCTATTCCTCTATGCCGCCGGCGAATTTATCTACCTGGCCCTAGCTATCGAGGAAAACACCAGGGAGACCGCTCTCTATTTGCGTGGCAAAGAGGAGCCATTAGAGTCGTTGCACAATTGATGATGAGCTCGCTCGCCCTGTGGAATAGAGTTTATTCCACAGGGCTCGCGGTAGGTTGGCAAAACCCCTTCACTCCGGCCACCAGCGAGCTCATCAGTAGACAGGCCTGAAATCAATCCCGGAATCGCCTAAACCTTGGGAACTTTTGTCCCCGTGAAGCGATTTTGGAGGCCAGGTCACCCCATTTCTGCACAAGGTTTGGCCTTTAGGAGAAAATCGCCCTTCGGAGCCAATCCGTCAATTGTGCAACAACTCTATCATCTGAGCAAGGCGTTTAGCCCCCGATCTTGCATATGGGAATGGGTGCCCTTTTGTGCTGAGTGGAGGCCATCATGGCCCTCACCCGCGCCAAGGTC
This sequence comes from uncultured Anaerolineae bacterium, assembly GCA_964440965.1. Classification (GTDB taxonomy): domain Bacteria; phylum Chloroflexota; class Anaerolineae; order CAYYKQ01; family CAYYKQ01; genus CAYYKQ01. Next base: position 11,856 of record CAYYKQ010000023.1, read on the forward strand.
TCTTCGCTGCACCCTTCGGTTTCGCCGGACTCTATGGCCAGGATGGCCTTGTCTAACTCCTCATAGGTTATTCCCATCTCGCCCTCATCCGTCTGCCCTTCCCACAGCCCCGCGCTGGGGGGCTTGGCGATGATCTCCTCAGGGATGCCCAATTCGCGGGCCAGTTCGCGCACCTGGGTCTTCAGCAGGTCGCCCAAGGGGAGGATGTCCACCCCGCCGTCGCCATATTTGGTGTTGCCACAAAACATGAACCGGCCGTTTCTTTCCACCAGTAGGTTGTGTGCGCCGGGCACATCAGGACACCACACCACACCGCGGTAGAACACCCGCCTGAACTTGGCCCCGCTCAGCCAGCGCCGACCATTGCCGTATATTGAGACCTCATAGCTCTTGGACGACTTTACCCTAACGCCATTGGCTCGAGTAGCCATTCTCAGTGGTCGCGTCCTCAGCGTGACGTTTTTTCCTATCTTGCACGCCAATTCCACGACTTGCTCAGCCAGGCGTTGTGAGGCGGTGTAGTAATAGCCGCGCCTATCTCCATCGCTGTCCATCAGGCCTTCCAGCAGCCGCGTCAGGTACTCAGCCGGTAGAGTCATAACCCAGCGCGGGATATGCTTCGTGCGGGCTGAGGTTCCGCAGACCTCCATCGCGCGGTAAAACGGCCGGCCATATACCCACACCGCCGTATCCGTCGTTCCATAGACAATGCCGTTCTTCTCAAGCAAGGCGATCAGTTTGGAGCGGGCCTTACTGCCCTCGGGCAGGGCAAACCACGTTCTATAGCTAGTATGCTCTTTCGGGGGCGCGACGGCGTCCACGGCCACAAATCGGCCCGTCCTGGGGTCGCGGTTAGCATCGCCGCCCTTTGCAAGCTGCACTACAGCGGAGGCTTGGGCATACCCATCGCCGATGTACAAGCCCAGGATATAGAGAAAATCCTCCATCGGCATGGGCGCGAAGCGCCGGGCATTGGCCCCGACGCCCTCGTGGTCGAACTCGAACAGCGGCGGGGGCATCTGGGTCCCCATCCAGGGTTTGGGGGTAGGTATTAGCGTTGGACGGCGAGGCCATTGGTCGGCGCGGCAAAACCGAAGCCGACCGTACCACTCCCTTAACATCCGATGATTTGGTGTAACCATCAGGTCTATCTTGGAACCCCGTCCCCCGCCGTAGGCCAGCATTTCCCCCTCGTAATCGAAGACATACACATCCGCCACGGGAGATTCGATAACGTGCCCTGTATCAAGATCAAGGCTGAGCACCGTGTCGCCAGGCTTCAATTCCTTGTAGGTCTTCAGGCCATCGGTTGTCATCGCCCTGGTGCGCTCATCGTAACAAAAGTAACCCACCGCGAGCTCGCTCTTATTCCCCGAACCGACGACGAGATAATTACGGCTGTTGGCGAAGTAGTAAAGCACGGTCATGCGCAGCCTGGGCTTCAGGTTGCCCCTGGCCACCCTGTCCCCAGGGGGGAGGGCCTTCACAAGGCAATCGAAGACGGGTGTTAAATCCACATATTCGGTCTTGATGTCGAATTTCTTGGCCACCAATCGAGCGTGCTCCACATCGGTTGGGTTGCTGTGGCAGGGCATGATAAGGCCGAGAACCTTATCGCCCATGGCCCTTTTGGCCAGGACGGCCAGCACGGAGGAATCAATCCCCCCGCTCATGCCTAGCACGACCCCCTCTGCCCCCGCCTCCTCCACCTTCTCAGCTATCCACTTGCTTATCCTATCCGCGAGTTTCATCCTCGCCTCCTATGATGCGCCAGCCTCGCTGCGAGGCATAGGCTTCCAATTCCTTATCCGGATAGACGGCTACGGGATGGCCAACCAGCTCTAGCATGGGTACATCGAAGATGCTGTCAGCGTAGGCAAAGCTGCTTCCGAAGTCAACTTGAAGGTGGTTCTTCCGCAGGAAATCCTGAAGAAGCTCTGCCTTTCCCCGGCCGAAGCACAAGGGCTCGATCACCCGGCCCGTGTAGCGGTCGGAGAATTCCAGGCGGGTCCCCACAACATGGTTCACCCCCAGGCGCTCCCCGATGATCGCTAATAGGTCCTGAAAAGCGCCCGACACCAGGATCACTAAATGCCCTTGGCTTTGATGGCTATGCAGGATCTCCAAGATCTCTGGGCGAAAAGCTGGGGCCATGCGCTCTTCTACTACCCAGCGGAAGAGCTCAGAGGCCTCCTCTTTGGTCAAACCCGCCACCAGCCAGGCCAAATCCTTCGCCCAAAGCCTGAAGAACCGTTCCTTGCTCAGGATCCCCGCTAGATGCAAGGGCCAAAGGGCCATATGGGTGAACAAGTAACCGTAGGCTACGGCCCTCCTTTGGTGATGGACGCGGCAATACTGATATAGTGCACTCCAAAGATGTTCAGTGCATAATGTGCCGTCGAGATCGAAGAAGGCAGCAGTAGTCCTCATCCCAGATTGCTCCTTTCAACTAAAAAGAGACGGCCGCCTTAGGCAGACGACCGTGCTTACCCAACTTAACGGGTTATTTCTCACCCCTTTTGGGCTTGATAAGCGATGATGATAGCCTCAGCCACTTCCTTCATGGGTTTGCGGGTGTCCATGCTCATCTTCTGGATCCTGCGGAAGGCTTCAGCTTCGGTCAGACCCTGGGTATCCATGAGGATCCCTTTGGCCCGATCCACGAGCTTCCTTGTCTCCAGGGCCTCTTTAAGATCACCGACCTCCTTCTTCAGCGCTTTGAACTGCTCGAAGCGAGCCAGAGCCACCTCTATAGCCGGCCCGAGGTCGGATTCCTGGAATGGTTTGACCACATAGCCGATGACGCCTGCTTCTTTAGCACGCTCCACCAGCTCCCGCTGGCTGTAAGCAGTGAGAAGCAGAACGGGGGCGAGCTCCTCCTCGGTCAGGATACGAGCTGCATCTATGCCGTCTATCTCGCCGGGCATTTTGATGTCCATGATCACCAGATCGGGCTTCAGCTTCCTAGCCAACTCGACTGCGCTGCGCCCATCGCCTACTTCGCCGATGACGAGATAACCCAGATTGGTCAGCGTCTCCCGCAGGTCCATGCGGACTATCGATTCGTCTTCGGCAATGATCACCCTCTTTTGACCCATTTCCATTCACCTCCGAGAGCTTTAGCGGTTGCACAATTAGGCATGAATGCGACACCCTTCTATTTGGGGAAGCTGACGACGGCCTTCACGCCGCCCTCATCCCTCAGCTCAAAATCCCCTCTGAGGTCGTCCCGCACCAACGTCTGAACTATCTGGAGGCCCAGGCTTTCTATTCGATTGAGGCTGAAATCCCTGGGCAGACCCTGGCCGTCGTCTTTGACGGCGATGAGCACCTTGTCGCCTTCATCCTCCAGCTCGACGGAGATGACTCCGGTCGATCGACGCTCGTAGCCATGCTCTACAGCGTTCTGGAGGAGCTCATTGACGATCAGAGCGCAGGCTGTCGCCTGCCGTGTGGGGAGATACACGCTGGGTCCTTTGAGGCTCAATCGGATGCGCTTCCTCGGGTCCATCACTGCTCGCGTCTGCTCGATGATGCGCTGGCTCACATCGCGGATGTTTATGACCCGTGCCTCCTGATGGGAGAGGAACTCATGTACCACGGCTACGCTCAGGATGCGGTTGATCGACTCCTGCAGGGCCCGTTGGGCCTCCTCGGATTTGACCCTCCGCCTCTGGAGGCGCAGCAGGGAGGCGATGGTCTGCAGGTTATTCTTCACCCGGTGGTGGAGCTCCTGGATCATAGCCGATTTCACCTTGAGCTCCTGCTCTTTGCGGCGTGCCTCCGTCTCATCGTGGACGGTCAACATCACCCCTGCCAATCGGGACCTGGGAGAGGGGAGGGAGGCGAGCTTCCTCAGCCAGTTGAGGCGGTCGTCTCGGCAGAGCAAGGGGATGACCTTTTTAATCCATATGCGACCCCTCTCCTCCACCTCCCTCTCCAGGCAATGCCCCTCCCGCATAGCGGTGGAGACCAGCTCCTCGTCCACCGTCTCCAGATCGGAGAGGGGCCTCCCGATCAGGCTATCCATGTAACCCAGCTTGCGGTAGAGGTTGGTGGCGATGCCGCTGACGTAACGGATCTTCTTCTGGGCATCGACGACCAGTATGCCATCGTGCTCTCCGAAGGGGGACAGGCCCTCAACCCCGGTGAGCTCCCTTCGTAGGAGCATTTCCTGTAGCCACCTGAGGGCCCGTTGGAAGACCTTACTGCGGCGGCGGTGCCTTTCATGCTCGAGGAGATTGGTTTCGATGCTTAGGACCCCCACCATCGCCCCTTGATCGTTCCATAGGGGATAGACTTCTTGCACGATGGGGGCTCCATCAGCTATCAGCGTCAGGTCGCCGCGCGTCCGCCGCTTCCACCGCAGGGCTTTGAAGATATAGGGCTCTTCGCTGGGGGTCGCTGTTCGGCCAATGATGGGATCGGGATGGATGGGCAGGATGGAGTGGGGCCTGGCCTGAGCCACTACCATGGCGTGGGTTGCATCCACAGGGCAGTAGATGAGCATATCCGCCCGGCTGATGTCAGCCACAATGCCCATGTCCTTCTCCACCCTTCTCAGGAAGGCGACATCGCTTTCAGTTAGGCCGGCGCGCCGATTGACAGCCTCGTCCATAGCCCTCCCACCTTGGGATGTCATCGATAACTAGAGTTGTTGCACAATTGACTGATTGGCTCCAAAAGGCGATTTTCTCCTATGAAGGCCAAACCTACGCAGAAATGGGGTGGCCCTGCCCCCAAGATCGCTTGTGCAACAACTCTCCTAATTATAGCATAGCCAATGGAAAAATAGGAAGCGCATTCCGCACAGGCATCCTCTAAGAGGGCCCCCGCTGTTCCTCAGGTGTATCTTTTGACCTCGAAGCGATACATCTGCACCGGCTCATCCGGGTCTACGATCCCAGCCTTGTGCACTCGAGTCCAGTAGACCTGTTCCTCGACGGTGTTGATCCCCGGCAGATCCGGCAGGAGCAGGCCCCTTTTCCAGGGGTTGCGCTTCGATTGGATGATGAGGCCATAGCGCTTGGGATCGAGCTGGTCCGTGCTCTCTATCGGCTCCGGCTCGCTGAGCACATCCACCTTTATCTCCAGCTCGGGGAGCTCCTCAGGGGTCACCGGAGGGAAGCGGGGGTCGCGTGTAGCAGCGCTGATGGCGTTCTGGATGACCTCATGAGCTACGTTGGGCTGGGTTGGCTCGATGGTGCCGATGCAGCCGCGTAGCTGGCCGTGTTTATGGATGGAGACGAATACCCCAGCCCGCTCCTTCATCTCAGGGGTCAATTCCTCCGGCGGCGAGATCTGCCGTCCCTCTCGCACGTAGGTTTCGATCGTCCTTCTGGCCAATTGTACCAACGGATGTGATTCCGGCATAAGCAAACCTCCTCGAGAACCTGGAAGCCACTCGCTCGAAGCGACCAATTTAGCAGATCGAAGTCGGCCTCGAGCACGACTTCCACCCGATTAGCCGTCGAATGGAAATTCGACGGCTTATTTCCTCAGCACTTGTCTGGCTATCACCAGCCTCTGGATCTCGCTCGTCCCCTCGCCGATTTCGGTTAAGCGGGCGTCGCGGTAGAAGCGCTCGACGGGATAGTCCTTGGTGTAGCCGTAGCCGCCGTGGATTTGGATGGCCGCGTGACAGGCCCGCTCCGCCACCTCCGAGGCGAAGAGCTTGGCCATGGCCGCCTCCTTAGTGAAACGCACCCCTTGGTCTTTAAGAAAGGCCGCCTGGTAGGTCAACAATCGCGCTGCCTCGATCTGGGTGGCCATATCGGCGAGCATCCACTGGATGGCCTGGAACTGAGCGATGGGCCGGCCGAACTGGACGCGCTCCTTAGCGTAGGCGATGGAGGCCTCTAAAGCGGCCTGGGCCAACCCCACAGCCATCGCTCCGATGGCGATTCGCCCGTTGTCGAGGACGTTGAGGAACTGCTTGAATCCCTCTCCCTCCTCTCCCAGGAGGTTCTCCTTAGGAATGCGGCAATCCTCGAAGAAGAGCTCGCTGGTGACACAGCCCTTAAGCCCCATCTTCTCCTCATCGTGCCCTGGCCGAAAGCCGGGCACGCCTTTCTCCACGATGAAGTTGGAGATGCCATGGTGGCCCTTCTCAGGGTCAGTGACGGCGGCGACCACCACCACGTCGGCGATGGAGCCGTTGGTGATGAAGACCTTCTGGCCGTTCAGCACCCATTCACCGCCGTCCAGGGTAGCTCTGGTCTTGATGCTTGCCGCGTCGCTACCCGCCTCCGGTTCGGTGAGGGCGAAAGCCCCGATTTTCTCGCCGCGCGCCAAAGGGGCCAGGTATCTCCTCCTCTGCTCCTCGCTGCCGAATCGAAGGATGGCCTCACAGGCCAAGGAGGTATGGGCATCCAGGAAGAGGGCGATGGAGCCTGAGGCCCGTGCGATCTCCTCCATGGCTACGGCGAAACTGACGCTATCGGCCCCAGCTCCCCCGTACTCCTCGGGGATGGGAAGGCCTAAGAAGCCTAAGGAGGCCATCCTACGGATGAGCTCCCAGGGAAACTCCCCCTTCTCGTCCATCTCCCCGGCGACGGGGGCGATCTCCTTCTCGGCGAAATCGCGCGCCATCTTGCGGATCATCTGTTGCTCTTCGGTGAGCTGGAAGTCCATGAATTCTATCCTCCTCGATGATGTTAATGTCCTGCGAGGGCTTCCTTGAGGATTTCCAAGTATGCGAAGCCTTCCTCTTCAGATGGCTCGATTTGTGTTCCTTCAAACCATTCATTTAAAGTTGTAACAAAAATGATCTTAGGATTTCTATCGAGAAAATCTCTTTTTACTTCACTTATAAATTTCCCAAACGAGTATGGACTCCTTACTATGATAGAAGGTCTATTGGTTGTTCTGTAATCATATGTATTATCAAAACCAGGAGATATAGTTGGTATATATTTAATTCCAATTCGTTCCACAAATTGCTTCCAACCTCTCATAGTTTCCAAAGCTTCATCCAATACACCCCCAACTTCATAAGTTCCTAACTTTCCACCTGCATGAGGCCACACCGAATCTACAAAACTGAGGAGCGGTTCATAAGTATACAGTCCATAGACGTTATTATACCATTCGAACTTAGGTTTACCAGTACCTACGATCTCACCAATTAAAAGTACATCACGACCACTGCCAACGGCTTCCATAGCATATTTCACATTTCCCGATTCAGATTGATACGCATGAGTACTCCAAGTAACTATAACTGGTTTTCCATTAATTCTCCAGAAATTTGGCAATTCTGCGTAATGCGCTTTAATATGCTCTATATTCTCGATAAAATCTTGTTTTACTTTAGGATCATCAAAATCATACGGAGGGTGAGGATCTGTATTATCAACAAATGTACTACAAAAGCTAAACTTCATTTGACCGAATAATTCTGCCTCCATATTCTTTTTAAATATCTTTTCAAGCCAGGTAAATGCATACTTTGAATTATGATATGGATATGGAAATGCAAAAACATCAATTCTATGTCCAGTAGCCCAATCAACATGTCTATTAAAAACTATATTGTCCTCCGAGTTGTAGAAACCTAACAATGGCTTGTCTGGCAAATTTCTTGGTATATAATAGTTTGGTGAGTACCAATTGTAGTAAAAAGCTGCTATTGTTATGTCATCTAAAGGAGCCATGTTTTCAAATTCTCTTATGTAAGGGGTTTTCAAGCTGGCGGTGCTAATGTTACCAGCTTTGTCCTTAACAACGGCCACAACATCATACTCCCTTCCACCAATTATGTCAGTTATATCAACAGCGAATTCTTCTTTCAACTCATCGAAAGCACCATCCAGAGGCTTTAAAACAAGCTTCCTTGGATCTTCCTCTGGGAATGCCGCCCTTGATAAATGAGGATACTCTTTGGGGACAAAATTTAATTCAGCATAAGCTATCGGGCTACCCTCGTCTTGGGCTTCAAAGGTAACTCTCCCATCGTACACCTTGCTGTTTACTACCCTCGTGGGCTGCCATTCCAAGCCGCTGATTTCTGGAGGAGTTCTATCAACGTAGGGGGTTGGGGTAGCGGTTGGTTTGGGTGTTGGAGATGCTGTTGGAACCAGGGTCAATGTTGGTGTGGGAGTTGGGGAAGGCGTCGGCATGTGAGTAGCTGTGGGGGTCAGGGTTGGCGGAATCTTGGCCTCGGGTGAAGGCTTGGCACATGCCGAAATGAGCCCAACTCCAATAAATAACACGGCAACCAATCTAAGCAATTCCTTGCGCAAAATTCTGCCGCTCATTTCAGCTACTCCTCTCTTGCTAATACCCCGCGAGGCTTTCTTTGATGATTTCCAGGTACCTGAAGCCGTGTTCCTCAGACGGCTCTACTGCGGTATATTCAAACCACTCGTTCCAAGAGGTGATCAAAACCATGGGGAGTTCAGGGTCAATGAAATCTTTTGCTATTTCAATCTGCTTCTTGAATCTTTCTGGACTCTTGGGAAGAACAGGGAGATCTGGATCAACTCCCCTTTTGTCCCAACCTGGTACTACTCCTGGAGCAAAGTATTTGCCTAAGCTTTGTGATAACGATTTCCATGGCCCGAAGACCCCGGGCACGTAACTCTCAAAATCTGTCCAAACTGCTGCCGAAGGATCAAAGAAATGAGGTGCCCATTGAAATGCCTGATAGGTACCGATGGCATCCACAGCTTCTGCAATTTCACGTTGTAAGGGGTCATCAGGCGACATGGATGTTGCCTGGTCACTAATGATGAAAAGGTCATGCCCATAGTGTAGTTTCATTCTGTCACGCAGCTTGTCGAATACCCCTACGACGTCGCCTCCGAAAAGCCTCAGAATGTCAAAAAAGACAACAGGAGCATCGTGTATCCTCAGATATTGCGGGTGATTGAAGTACACTCTCTCGAAATAGTCGAAGTCAGCAAAGAGTATCTCTTGATTTCTGGAATCATCCAAATTGACAATGTCGTAGCCCAAAAGCTCATCTCTTGCGCTTTTCAGTCTCCCGTTCGTCTCATACAATATAGCAAACTTAATATCGCACACCAACTCGCTTCTCAAGAAGTGATCTTTGAGCACTATATCGGTAAATGTGCCGGGGCCGTGAAAGCCCCAACTCACAAGGAAGAAGTCTATCCCATGTCCAGTAGCCCAATCTATGTGCTTTCTTATCACATCGGGATCTCTCGAATCATATCCACCGAGAAGAGGTTCTCCCTTAAACCCTCGTCTTTTCCATACGTCACGATTAAACCAATGGGAGAAATACGGATCATTACGGTTGTACCAGGGATAATAAAAAGCTCCGATGAGGATATTGTCCTTACCTGCAATATTCTCAAATTCTCTTTGATAAGGCGTGGGAGTTGGTGTGGGTGTCGCTGTTGGTTTTCGAGTTGCTGTAGGCGTTGGTTTAGGTGTTGAAGTTGCCGTTGGCCTCGGGGTTAGAGTTGGAGTGGCCGTTGGTTCGGGAGTTGGGAAAGGCGTCGGCATGTGAGTTGCTGTGGCTGTGGGGGTCAGGGTTAGCGGAATCTTGGCCTCGGGTGAGGGCTTTGCGCAGCCGGAGGCAACTCCTCCAGTTCCCATCAGAAGGACGGCAAGTA
>CAYYKQ010000024.1:0-2445 GCA_964440965.1 uncultured Anaerolineae bacterium
CCAGGATGGCGTCAATCTCCTCGTCGCTGGCCTCCCAGATCTCCTTCTTCAAGCGGCCCACTGCCGTATCCTCGAAGATGAGGCCGGGCTGGGTCGTCGTCAAATAGGGTTTCTCTGGCATTTTGTCCTCCTTAAACCGATCTTGTCTTGCCATACCTTCACTGTACAGCTTCCTCGATCTCGCTTAGCTTGACCGGGCGGTTCTCCTCATACGACTTCTTGGCGGCGTATCCCATCACGACAGGGATGCGGCCGTCCATGCCTGTCACAGGGGGCGTCTTATCCTGCTGGATGCATTCGATGAAGGCCCTCATCTCGGCGATGTAGGATTCGGTGTAGCGTTCCATGAAGAAGAACAGCGGCAATGAAGAGTGGACTCCCTGGTCGTCACTGTAGACCGCTGTATCGGGCGTACGGTTGGAAACGACCACCATCCCTTCGGAGCCGAAGACCTCCACCCGCTGATCGTAGCCATAGACGGCTTTCCTGCTGTTGTCGATGGCCCCAATAGCTCCGCCAGCATAGCGAAGCGTGGTGATGGCGGTGTCGAGGTCGCCAGCCTTGCCGATCTCGGGGTCGATCATCACCCCACCGATCACGTATACCTCAATGACCTCATCGTCGATCAGATAGCGGGCCATGTCGAAGTCGTGGATGGTCATATCCAAGAAAATGCCCCCAGAGACCTTGATGTACTCGATGGGCGGTGGCTCAGGGTCGCGGCTGGTGATGCGCACAATGTGGGGCGTGCCGATTTTGCCACTGGCCACGAGCTCGCGGGCGCGTTTGAAGCTCGGATCGAAGCGTCGATTAAACCCGATCTGGAGCTTCACCCCTGCTTCCTCTACCGCTTTCAGGGCTCGGTCGATCCCGGCCAAGTCGAAGCCGATGGGCTTCTCACAGAAGATATGCTTTCCCGCTGCAGCGGCCTCTTCGATCATCTGCAGGTGGGTATCGGTGCTGGAGCAGATGACGACCGCCTCGATGTCCGGATTCTCCATGATCTCACGGTGGTCCCTGACGGCTAAGGGGATTTGGAAATCGGCTGCGCACCTCTCGGCGGCCTCCAAGCGGACATCTGCCACGGCGAGGACATTGGCCTCCGGTATCCGAAGGGCCAGATGCTCTGCGTGTAACCTTCCTATCCTTCCCGCGCCGATGATCCCTATGTTAACTTTGGTGGACATCGCTCCCTCCAAAATGAGAGATATCGGAAATGAGGAGTGGTTTGGCAGCTAAGCTCTTAAGCACCGCCGCCATTCACTCCTCATAATCCATATTCTACTTTCTCACAATTTGATCGTGATCTTCCCATCCTCCCTTTTCGTGGCCCTCTCCAGCGCCTCAACTGCATGGTCAAGGTCGAAACGGGCGGTGATGATCTTGGTCATGTCAATCAGCCCCGCTGCCATGAGCCGAATGACGCTGGGGAATATGGCGTGGCCTGAATGGCCCTGCGAGCCGAAGAGCTGTGCCCGGCGCACCTGGAACCTCTCCAGGTACATGGGCACCCTCTGAGGCGCCCGCCCTATCTGCACGATCTTGCCATTGATGGCCAAGGACCTCTCCATCTCAGGGATGGTCTTGGTGGGAGCGCCGGCCGCCTCAACCTGCATGTCGGCACCATCCCCATGGGTGAGATCCATCACCACTTCGCTCGGGGTGACCTCACTGGGATCGAAGATGAAGTCGGCCCCGACCAACTTGGCCAGCTCCCGCCTCTTTTCTGATAGCTCGAAGGCGATGACCTTGGAGGCGCCAGCCGCCTTCGAGAGGGCGATGGCCGCCAGGCCGATAGGCCCGGCGCCGTAGATGACCACATAGGCCCCTGGCCTGAAGCCCCCTCCCCGCTCGAAGAGGGCGTTATAAGAAACCGAAGTTGGCTCCACCAAGGAGCCGGCTTCGAATGCCTTCTCCTCATCGCCATAGTGCTCAGCGATGGCGTCGATCTTCCAGCAATACTTGGCCCCCACAGCGACGTACTCGGCCATAGCTCCGGGGATGGTGAAGCCGAGTTCCTCCAAATTCACGCAGTGGTTAGGGAAGCCGTTGCGACAGGGAGTGCAGTGGCCGCACCAAATCATCTCCTCCGAGGTGACCATGTCTCCGGGCTTAAGGTCGGTCACCTCACTTCCCACCTCCTCCACCACACCCGAGAACTCATGCCCGATGATGGTGGGGAATTTGGTGAGGCCGGGGTAAAGTATGTAACCATCCTCATCGGTCTCATAGAAGTGGATATCAGAGCCGCAGATGCCGCAGGCCTTCACTTTGATGAGGACCTCATCCGGCTTAGGAGTGGGTTCGTCCACTTCCTTCACCTCCAGCTTGGGATACCTCCAGACGCTGGAGCCAGTGATGGCCTTACCCGTCTTCCTCTCGAATTCGGAGAGCTCATAGCCCTCTCGAGGCTCCCACTTGGCAGTCAGGAACAAACCCTTCATC
>CAYYKQ010000024.1:2545-19638 GCA_964440965.1 uncultured Anaerolineae bacterium
GAGCTCATAGCCCTCTCGAGGCTCCCACTTGGCAGTCAGGAACAAACCCTTCATCGGTTATCCCTCCTTTTTATTCTCAATGACCAAATCTCAATGACCAAATCCCAATGACCAATGACCAAATCCCAATGAATCATTGGTCATTGGTTCATTGCCTCCAGCCGATCTCGGCAAGCCTTCTTCTCACCTCCTCCAAAGTGGGGAGCTCCGTAGTCCCCCTCTTCTCCACGGAGATGGAAGCTACACAGTTGGCGAAGCGAGCCGCTCTGTAGGGGTCTCCGCTCCTCCCCAGCTCGATGAGGTAAGCGGCGGCGAAGATATCCCCGGCTCCGGTAGGATCGACCATCCTCTTCACTTTGAAGGCGGGGAAATGGCGGATTTCACCTCGATGGTAGACCGTTGCCCCCCTGCTGCCTCGGGTGACCACCAACGTCCTCGCCTGGGAGGCGTAATTACGGATCACCCCCTCATCCCCTCCCACATCCTCCTCGCTCAGGATTACTGCATCGGCACGGGAGAGAACCTCCTCCGCCCTATCCCACTCCTTGGGATAGATCCTCCCCTCCTCATCCCAGCGGCGCAACCACCCTTGAGGGCTCACGCCGAGGAGGGAACGGGGGAAGAGGTGGACGATGCTGACGTCCAACTCCCCGGCCAGAGGGGCCAGATAGACGATCTTGGCATCCCTCCATTCGAGGGGGATATCCTCGACCTCGATCCTGTCGGCCACAGCGCTAATGTACTGCACCCTCTCCTCCCCACGGTAAAGGTTCCTGAAAGTGGAAGTCTCAGGAGAGGGTAGGCAGAGGATATCCACGCCATCGAAGAGGGGATAGAGCTCGAGGTCGCTGGAACCTCTGGTGACGACGGCCGTTCGCAGGCCTAAGTTCCTGGCCGTAAGGGAAGCGAAGGTCACCGCTCCACCGATAGTATATCCCTCATCCTGGAGGTCCTTAGTGAGGTGACCGATGGCTAAGAAGTCGGGACCAGCCTTCCTATAACCGCTCAAAGCGCTTCACCCCCAAGACGAAGATGACCGCACCACCGACTTCTACCTCTTTCCTCTCCTTCGGCAAGAATAGAGGGAACCCTCCGGGCCTTTCGCTCAATGGTGGAGGGGCCGGTTGGGTGTGCGGGCGGCAGTTGGCCTTGATGATCCCGAGAACCTCGTCCACCTGGGAGGATTCCACTCCCACCAGGATGGTCGTGTTGCTCATCTTCAGGAAGCCGCTGGCTGTGCCGACCCTCGTCGATTTGTAGCCCCGCTTAGCCAGGGCCTCTGTGATCTTCCCTGCGTCCTCATCTTGGACGATAGCTACGACTAGCTCCATCCTTCCCTCTCCGCACAAAAAGGCACGAAGCTTTATTAAGGGCCTCTCACATTAAACCGCACTCTCTGAGGAGCCTTCTTGCCTCCTGCAGAGCTTCTCCGTAGTAGTCGCGATAGCGGGGATTTATCTCCAGCATCACGACGCCGTTGTAACCCTTCAGACGGGACAGGACCTCCCGATATGGTATCTCTCCCCAGCCGATAGGCATGTGGAGGTCGCCTTTGCCATCGGGCATGAGCACCCCCTGGCGTCTATCCAGGCCTGCAGGCTTACCGAAATTGTCGTGGACATGAACGTGCTTGATCAGCGGCATGGCCAGTTCGATGGCCTTCAAGAAGTCGAAGCCGTAGTAGTGTGAGGCAATGTAAGCGTGGCCGAAATCAAAGGTGATGGCCACGTTGTCCTTGCCCACTCCTTTCACCTGCTCCACGAGGCGGTTTATCATCCCTCCATAGTTGTACATGGCGATATCGCCGGCCGGGGCTATGCGATGGGTGAGGTCGATTCCTTTCTTCAGAACCCGCCGGGCGAGCTCCCAGAGGGCCCCCTCCTCGATCATAGGGTCGGAGTTCTCCACGCAGATGGTCACTCCCAAGCCTCTGGCTAAGTCCGCCAGCTCGGCCAGGGTCTCCCTTTCCACACGCTCCCGCTCTTCGATGAACGAGCGGTCGGGCAGGGCGAGCAATTCCCTGGTGAGCGCCGCCTCTCCCAGGTACTCACCCCTCAGCCTGATCCTGCCGCTATGGTAGACCAAGACCTCTGCTCCTATCTCGCCGGCGAACTCTATGCTCGCCTCAAACACCCTCTTCTGCATTGTGAACTCATCGGCGTCCATCAGGTTCAGAAGGTTAGGGGAATGCACAGTGTATCTCAGAGGGAACTTAGTGAGCACCTCCTTCACCTTCTTCACGTGTTTGAGGTTAAGCCTTCCATTGAGGACGGCGTCAACCCCGTCTATCGGGATCTCCACATAATCGAAGCCTAAGCGCTGGAAATAGGCTAAGTCGCTTTCCAGAATCTCCAGGCTGCCAGCCAATCGAGCTGAATGGGCATTGATGCCAATGCCTTTGATGGCCATAGGTTCATTACCTCCTGATATTCTATCCTTTGACGCCGCCAGCTATGGTCACTCTCGTCAGAGCCCTCTGGGCGATCAGGAAGAAGACCATAGCGGGCATCATGTAAAAGAGGGACGCTCCAGCGTCAAACGATCCAGTGACGTATCAGATCAGGCTTGTCGCTGCAGATGCCATCGACGCCCAATTTGATGAGCTCCCGGATCTCGCTTGGCCTCTCCTCATGCCAGGTGATCACCCCGAGGCCATGTTCGTGCAACGATGACAGAAGCTCAGGGGTCAGCAATTTGTGAGGGGTTGGGGATTTGTTTTCCCAGCACAGGCTCCGAAAACCTGCGAGGGGATATGCCTAGCCGTCAGACGGCAACCGCTCTTCATGGTGCAAAGTTCCTCAGGATGAGAGGCAGGTAGATCTCAAAGCATGGAGCAGTGTCTATCTCCAGTTCGCCGCCCAGCGCAACCCGCAGCTCGGCCTCCAGCCAGGTCAACGCTGTGTTAGGCGTCATGCTACCCTTCTCTACGTAACTGATCGCCTCGTAGAGCTTGGTTCCATACTCGCCCTCCTGCTCGTGGTTCGGGATGTAGGTTGTGTAGTCCAGCATGTAGGTCACTGCCTGGAGGAAAGCATCGGCCTGGTAATCCGGCTCCTGAGTCGCCGCGCGCCGCACGGCCAAGTGGGCGCTATCCACAGCGTGCCGAGCCACCAGGTCAGGCGCCGAGGCTAGGGTGAGTATCCGGAAGGCGACATCGGGGTGTTCGCACTGCGTGGAGATCATGTAGACCAGGGGGTGTGAGAGCGTAATGGGATTGCCGCCCCCTTGCGCCGTTGGGTAGAGCATGAAGCCGACGTTATCAAACAGGTATTGCTCATCGCCCCCCAGGTATAGATCTCGCCATTCGGCCCAGTGCCAGGTGCCGCCGAACCAGAACAAGACATCGCCATCCACAAAGGTTTGATGGGCAGTGCCCCAGTCAATCTCGGTGGTCATGGTCATCGGCGTCACATGCCATACGTTGGCCAGGTTGTAGAAGAAGGCTAAACTGCGGTAGGTAGGACACTGGCTGAGCACCAGATGGTCGGTAGCCGGATTGTAGAGCTTCCCGCCGTAATCCAGGGGCAGGATGTAGAAGTCACCCCCAGCGGTAGGGCGGTGAAACAGGCCCCATTCCACTACTCCTGCCTGTACTGCTTTCTGGGCTAGAGCCGCCATATCATCCAGAGTGAAATCGCCGTTCAAGGTATCGGTGATCATCTGGGAGATCTGAGCGTCGCTCCAGCCGAGGGCTCGCAGCGCATCCTTGCGGAAATAGACGGGACGGGCCTCAGTGTCTTGTGGCACGGCCCATCGCTCCCCGCTCCAGGTGACCGCGTCCCACAGGGCCGGATAGAAGTCAGAGTAGGTGCTGGTCCATTCCAGGCTGATGGCTTCGGTCATGGAGATGACATAGCCTGCTGCGCCCCATACGGCGGTGTCCTCGTGGCCGGAGAGGATGATGTCTGGTGCCCGACCGGCCTTGAAGTCCTCCACGAAGCGCTCTTTGTAGTCTGACCAAGATTCACTGGTCAACTCGCCTTGGAGTTCTACCCGATAGTCAGCGCCCTCCGCCTCCAGTTGCGCGTTCAGGCGGCGGGTAGCCTCCTCCAGGTTGGTGATGCGCCCGCGCTCTATCCAACTGCCATTCGCCCGCGCTCGAATGGTGATAGTGACGATATCGGTGGCGCTTGGTAATGCAGGGTTAGCGAGAGAACCGGCATGGGCGCTTACATCCCTAGCCGCTCCCTGCATTCCCCACAATAAGGCGACCAAAAGCAATGCTGCTAGTCCTGTAACCAAGCTCAGACGCATAACCTGTGGCCGCCAGTCCGCTTGAGTTAATTTCGAGGCTCCCATCCTTTCTTCCCCCTCTTACCCTAGAACCCAGGTACTAATCGAGCATCGCCTGGCTCATATATCCACCACCCCCTTTCCTCTGCTGAGCATCTTGGGATATTTTATGATACAATTACTCCAGCGTCAAACGATCCAGTGACGTATCAGATCAGGCTTGTCGCTGCAGATGCCATCGACGCCCAATTTGATGAGCTCCCGGATCTCGCTTGGCCTCTCCTCATGCCAGGTGATCACCCCGAGGCCATGTTCGTGCAACGATGACAGAAGCTCAGGGGTCAGCAATTTGTGAGGGGTTGGGGATTTGTTTTCCCAGCACAAGTGGATGTAATCCGCATCGACCGCTGAGGCCAAGCCCACGAAATCGGCCTCCGTCTCCCCCACCAGAAGGGAAGTCGGCACCTCCGGGTCCAGCCTTTTCACCTCCCTCACCGCATAGGGATCGGAGGAAGCTACGATCACATCCCTGAACTCCTCGGCGTGGATTGCATCCACCACCGGCCCAGCTGCTTCCCTCTCCTTTAATTCGATGTACAACCCACACTTGCCCCGCACCAGCTCCATGGCCTCCTGGAGAGTAGGTATCCGTTCGCCCTTGCCGGCGTCTAATTCCTTTAACTCCGCCAAGGTCTTGTCTCGCACATAGCCAGTCCCATTCGTCGTCCGGTCAACTGTGGCGTCGTGCATGATCACGGGATATCCATCCCTGCTCAGGTGCACGTCGAGCTCGATCATGTCGGCTCCCAGTTCGATGGCTCTCCGGAAGGCCCTTAAGGTATTCTCAGGTTCATAAGCGGAAGCACCCCTATGAGCGATCTTTAGCATCTCTCACCTCTGGGCAAACGGAGCTGCTCCAAACACCATTTCACCCGCTTGGGTATCCAATCCCGCAAAGCCGGCCAAGGGATGAGCATATCCCTGGTTATGGTGAATGGCCGGTCGAAGACGAATGTCGGCTCGAAGGCCCGATGCCTCAGGTATTCGGCGATGAGGGCATCCGCTTCGGCCGTCTTAAATGGAGCCAATTCGCTCTCAAATATGGAAGCCACCAGAAGCCCTCCCCTCCCAGCCTGAGGGCCACAGGATCTGAGCACCATCTCTTGATATCCCTCGAACCAATCCGCCTTAGGCAGGAAGGCATGCTTCCCCGGCTCGGAGTACAATACCGGATGTTCCCCTGCGAGGATCACCTCTCTTCCCGGCTTCCAGGGAAAATAGCCGCCGTGCCAGCTGCCCTCGACGCCGACCACCTCATCCTCGTCCGCATAAACCCAGATGTGTTCCAGCTCGTAGAGGTGGCTGATGTCCCAGTCCCACCAGATTTCGTATTCGATGGCGAGCTGAGCCGGCTTCCTCCCCACCGGCGTCAGGCCGATGCAGCGAGGGAAGGAGGGGGAGTAACCGTCGGCGGTGAAGATGGCGTAGCCCACAACCACCGGCAGAAAGGGCTCCCGTCGATCGAAGAAGATGAGAGGAGCATAGCGCTCGGCCAAGCCCAACGCAGCAGGGTCTTGATCCACCGAGGGAGGATGGCTCCCTGATGAACTCCCCTCCGCTCGGATCGATTTTCCTACACCCTCAGTTGCACTCATTTTCCCACTTTAAAGGTTACTTGGTCAGGCTCTGGGGTATCGGGGTCAGCATCGAGGAGCTTCTCGCCATGCCACTCCAGTACTGAAGGGGTAGGCATGAAGTTCCCGTCCAGCATGAAGACCTTACCGATGTCGCGAAGGACGCAGATGGGAACGCCCTTCCTTTGAGGACGGATGGCGAAGCGCACCGCTTCGATCTCCTTCCTTCCGGACGGCACCTCCACCGTCACTCGCCGCCAGCCACAGCTTTTAACACTCAGGGAGGGGTTATCGTGGTCAGAGGGATACCATTTAGGATCACCCTTCAGCTTGATGAGCACCACCTGACCCGTACAATCGCTCCTCCCAGAGGCGCTGCAGCTGTTAAACTCGACGTAGACGTAATTGCGAGGATCGCTCACGGCCACCGTATCGGGGCCGCCTGGATCCTTGTGGCCCTCCCTCGCCCACTCCAAGGCCATCACCTCGTAGGTCCAGGGATTCAAGTCCATCATCTCCTCCCTGGAGTGGCCTTTGGGGAGGCTCATCTCGGGGACGAGGGCAAACCTGAAGGGCGATTTGCCTCTATCGGAGAACATGTTGTTTTTGGTGCAGACGCGGAGCAGGGGATGGCGTCCCTCCTTCTCCCCGCGGAATTTGACAGTCTCGTGGCCATCCCCCTGGTATTTCCCCCTCACTACTTCGCCCTCCTCGTCCAGCTCGACCCTGTAGCACCATTCGATGTCGGTGAGGCGGCCCCAACGGGCCATGAGCCCCTCGGGAGGGGTGCCTCCGTCCTCATTTGAGAAGATGAAGGTATACTGGATAACGGTGTGGCCATCCTCCGTCCACTTCTCGTGGTACATCAGGAGCGGCACATCGGTGCGGTTGGCGTCCTTCCGCCCGTAGATGATGGGGGCATGATGGATCACGTCGTAAAGGGGATCCTCAGGCGGATAGACGTGCAGCTTGAACTCATCTATCCGCGCTCCCTGAGCCCCGTGAGCCGACTTCTTGGGCTCGTAGCGGAAGGTGAGGCGGTGCTTCCCCTTCGTCAGGTGTCCGAGGAGGGCCTGATATTCGTGAGGTTTCTCGCCGCGGAAGAGCACCACATCGGCCTTATAGGCATCGTCCACATGGAGGGAGATGACCGCTGCCTCGGCTCCCCTCCTATCCCAGGAGGTGCCCACCCCATGGGCCGTCAGGGCGATGGCGACCTCCCCTTCCTCCTCCACATCGATCTCATGCTCAGAGGTGGGATTGGCCGCATTCAGAAGCCCTTCGACCTTAACCTCGCTGACCTCCCTCGGCGCACAGGAGACGAACAGGAAAAGCAGCAGGCTGAGAATCAGCGCTCGGGATAGCATTTTACGGAGCTCCTTAAAGTTCGTTTAGGGCCACTCTCGCTTGGGATAGAAGTTATAAGGGAGGAAATACTGGTCGATGACCGCGTTATTCCACCGGCTGACCATCACCATCCCCTTGGCTTCGATGAGTGCCAGAGGGTCGACTGGCCTGGAGAAGTCGATGAAATCCTCCCAGGAGCCCTCGAACCTGCGCGGCCAGTTCTTAGCCAGGGGGTGATCTAAGAGGCGATGGCCTTCCCTGTGCAGCCTCTCATAGGTGCGCTTCATGTTATGCAAAATGTCCTCCCCATCCAACCTCTCCCAGCCCACTGGAAGAGAGCCGTGCTTGCCCCACTGGACGTTGATTCTGGGCCTCTGGGCGTGGGCCTGAGCATCCTCCACCGCCTCCTGAGCGCTTAGAATCCTCCCATGGTAATAGGCGAAGACCTCCGTCACCTCCAGACTGGTAGGGTCGTACCTCACCCAGACCACCTCATGATCGGTGGGATCGTTGTCATCGGGGTAGTCGATGTCGTCGTCCCAGAACATGTGGTAAGCGATGAGAGGCTTCTCTGGATGGATGATGGCGGCGAAATCCTCCAGAGGAAAGGGCTCATTAGGCGTGGTGTAGAGTCTGGGAGCGAACCTCTTGACCAGCTCCAGCCCCCTGGCCGTCGGCTCTCGAGGTGGATCCAGGTAGAGCACCTCCATATAGGCCTGACTGGCCTCCTTCAGGCGGCGCTCGCGATGGTAGGCGAGGGCGCGTTCGTTAGCTTTCTCAGCCTCCCGCAACTTCTCAGGGCTTAGGGTGGGCATCACTGTGACCTGCATCTCGGGGGTCCTATGAGGGGTTGGCTTAGGGTTGCAAGAGGCCAGCAAAGAGAGGAAAGCCAGTAAGGCCACTAGGGCTAACCATCGCTTTTCGCTCTGCCCCAGCATTTAGGCCAAAAAAGAGACCCCCCGAAGGTGATATCCGGAACAATGGAGGGGGTCGAACTTCCTTTCCGCCGAATTTGGAATAGTCACCGCCATCCTCACCTCTCTGTAAGCAGAGACTCCTCTGTCTCAGGGTCGAAGAGGTGGATCTTTTCCCTGTTGAAGCTTAGGCCGACGACTTCGCCGATCCTGCCTCTGAAGGGGGCGGGGGTGAGGGCCGATATCCCTCCGCCGTCCAAGCGGAAGGTGACCAATTCCTCCCTCCCCAGGGGTTCGATGACGTAGATCTCGCCCCTGATATTCCCCTCCCCGACGACGGCTATGTCCTCCGGTCGGATGCCCATGATGACCTCGCCGCTGGCCCCGTTGGTTTTGGCCAAGCGACCGATCCTATCAGGCAATTTGATCTCTATATCCCCCCGCCTGAGGTAGAAGCCATCGTCCCTCTCTTCGAAGTTCATGCTGACGAAGTTCATAGGTGGGGCACCGATAAAGCCGGCCACGAATAAGTTCTTCGGATGATCGTAAAGCTGATCGGGAGAGCCATACGCCTGAAGCCTTCCTCGATTCAGCACGGCGATGCGATCGGCCATGGTCATAGCCTCTACCTGATCATGGGTGACATAGATGGTGGTGATGCCGAGCTCCATCTGCAAGCGCTTGAGCTCCCCTCTCATGCGAAGCCGAAGCTTGGCATCGAGGTTGGAGAGGGGCTCATCGAAGAGGAGGAGATCCGGCTCCTTCACCAAGGCCCTGGCCACAGCCACCCTCTGCTGCTGGCCTCCGGATAATTGGGCCGGCTTGCGATCCATCAGCTCCCCTATCCCCAGCATATCGGCCACCCTCTGGACCCTCTTCTTCATCTCGTCCTTGGGCATCTTCTTCAGCTTCAAAGGGAAGGAGATATTATCGAAAGCGGTCATGTGGGGATAGAGGGCGTAGCTCTGGAAGACCATGCCCACATTGCGATCCTTGGGGGGGAGGTCATTGACCACCCGATCGTCGAAGTAGACGTAGCCCCTGGTGGGCTTATAAATCCCGGCGATCATGAGAAGGGTGGTCGTTTTTCCACAACCCGATGGCCCTAGGAGGGCCACGAACTCCCCATCCCCGATCTCCAGGCTCACATCCTCGGCAGCCACTACCTTACCGAAGTATTTGGTCAGATTCTCCAGAGTTACTCTCATCTCCCTTCCTCCAAGTAGTCTTTAGCTTGGCGAGCCAGGGCTTGCGCTCCCCTCCAGCGCATTAATGAACCGGCTCACCCTCTCACGCCACCTCTGAAACTCCACCTCGACGTTTTGACGAGGATACTCGCCGTGATAGAAATAGGCGATGTGAAGGGCGTTAACGATATGCCGAAACTCCTCGGAATATGGCATTGGCAGCGCCTTGCGTAACTCCCCCCATCTCGTCTCTTCAACGCACAGGTAAGTCATAGCTGCGCTGCGAGCGGCATCGAAAAGGGCGTTAAAAGCAGTTCGGTAGAAGACATCCCGTCGTATTTCGTTAGGTGCATTGCCTGCATCCTCCCAAAATCTATCGGCTGCCAGCACGCGTTCGCGCACCTCATCATAGGTTGGAACGGCCGTATCTATCCTCGCTTCCTCTATTGTGGTGCCATCGCCGTAGAGCACCCTATGGGTCGCCAGGATACTCAGAGCAATCCAATCCCCTATGTGTTCACCCGGTTCGCGCACTAACACGTCCACGTTGACGGGCCAATCGGCCACAGCGTCCAGATAGACGCCGTAGTCCTTCTTGGCAGCGGTGGTCACAAGGAGATCAATGTCGAGCGCCAGATCGGGCGCGTAGACCGAGGAGCCGAACTGGACGATCTCCCGGATGTCGGGGTCGGCCTTCAGGAGGGCTTGACACAGCTCTTTCAATCCGGTCTTCGCTCGCGTCATCTCACCTCACCTGCCCTCAGGCCCCTCCCTTCATCCCGCCGGTGTAGATGCTGAGGAGATATTGCTGGGTGAAAGCGTAGAATATGACCACTGGCATCATGTAGAACAGGCCCACCGCCGTCACCAGGCCGTAGTCAACGAAGCGGAAGTCGCCGATGAGGCGCTTGAGAAGGACGGATAGCGTCCAGTTGTTGAAGCTGAGGGTGAAGATATAGGGCAGGAGGAACTCCTGCCACCCAGAGAGGAAGCAGAAGATGGACAGGGCGGCCACCCCCGGCCTGATGAGGGGGAGCACTATCTGCAGCCATGTCCTGAGGCGGGAGCAGCCGTCGATGAGGGCCGACATCTCGATGTCCCAGGAGACGGTGTCGAAGAAGCCCTTCATGATCCAGATGCCGAAGGGAAGGTCCATGGACATCTTGACCAGGATCACCCCCAGCATGGTGTCGTATAACTTCATGAAGCGAAGGATGAAGAAGATGGCGATAAGCAGCGATACGCCGGGGAAGCCGTGGAGGACCAGGGTGAGGCCTAAGAAATTCCGGCGCCCCGGGAACCTGAGCCGGGAGAGAGCGTAGCCCGCCGCCGCGCTGACACTCACCTCGGCCATGGTCACCACGGCGGCGAAGATGAGGGTGTTGAGGGTTGCCATCCAAATGCTGGGGAAGTCGCGGTGCCAGGCCTCCCCCCACCCAGCGAGGAAGCGCCAGTTCTCCAGGGTGAACCCCAAGGGCCTGATGCCGTGCATCCGCGTGGCGAAGGAGGAAACGAGCAGCCAGCCGTAGAAGATGACGATAGGCAGGGTGAGAACGGTGAGGACGATGTAAGGGATGGACCTTCTAAGACCTTTGGCAATCATTTTAGTAATCCCCCCTTCAATGACCAAATCCCAATGACCAAATCCTAGCATTGGTCATTGGCTCATTGGGCATTTAAAGCGCCTCTATCTTCGGCTCGGCCACCAGCTCCCTGAACCTGAACACCTTGAGGTAAATGACGGAGGTGATGATGCCGATGACCACCAGCACCGCAGCCAGCGCCGCGCCATAGCCGAACTGGACGTTCCCGAAGTAATTGGACAGAGCCAGGTGGAAGGCATACAAGCTCCAGACCTCGGTGGTATAGAATCCCGGGCCCCCGTTGGTGAGAAGGAGGATGTACTCGTAGGAGGCCAGGAGGGAGAGGGTCTGATAGCTCAGGACGAAGAGGATGGGCCATTTGATCATGGGCAAAATCACGTAGCGGATGGTCTGAAGGGTGGAGGCGCCGTCCACCTTGGCGGCCATGAGGTAATCCGGGAGGATGGACTCGATGGCCGAGGTGAAGATGATCATCCCGAAGGAGGCGCCTACGAAGCCGTTGGCCAAGATGATCACCGCCCAAGGGGTCTTCATCATCCAGTTCCTGGGCTCAACCCCCAGCGGGGAGATGAGCTGGTTGATGATGCCGAAGGGCGCGTCGGCGGTGGCCCATATCCACAGCAGGGCGTAGATGACCGAAGGGGTAATGCGCGGCAGGAGCCACAATGCGCGGAAGAGCATGCCCACCTTCTTGTTGATGTGGGTGGTCAGGAGGGCGAGAACGAGGGCCATCCCCACATTGAAGCAGGTCAGCGTCATGATGACGTAGAAGGCCGTGTTCTTAAGTATCCTGGGCGTCCAGCGGCTGGTCAGCATCCTGATGTAGTTGGCGAGGCCTATCATCCTGTAGCCTCTAAAGGTGGCCACGCTCATGTCGGTGGTGCTTATCCAGAGGGTGACGATGACGGGGAGGAAGTAGAAGAGCATGACCAATATCACCGCCGGGCTCATGAACATGAAGGCGGGCGAATAGCTCTTGAGTTTCGCCGACAGGGAGCGGATGTTGATCCCCACTCGGACCAGGGGTATCGCCCTGGCAGTGCTTTTCGACTTCATGCCTCCCTCCTTTAAAAGGGGCGTCCTCCCCGCCTGCGGGCGAGGACGCCCCTTGGCAGCCGATCTCGTCCCCTAGCGGCCTCCCTGAGGGCTACTTGATTATCACCTCGTCGCCCAGCTCCTTCTTCAGGTCTTCCACCGTGATGTCCAGCGCCTCCTCAGGGGTCACCTCGCCGGCCATCACAGCCGAGAGGGCCGTCCAGAGGATGGTGTCGTAGGGGCCGAACTTGGCGTGGTTGGGCTGGTACACGGCGTACTCGACCATGTAGCCCGCCTCGCTGAGGAACTTGGCCTCTTTGTACTTGGGGTATTCGAGCTGGGACTTGAGGATGGCCAGGTGGCCACTCTCGACGGAGTGGCGGGTGTTGAGCTCGGGGCAGGTGGCCTCAGTGATGATGCGGAAGGCCAGCTCGGGGTACTCGCTATCGGCGGTGACCATGTACACCAGCGGGTGGGATAGCTCGACGGGCGGCAGACCGGGCTCGCCGGCGGGGAAGAGGGTGAAGCCAACGTTATCCCAGAGATGCTGCTCGTTACCGTCCAGATACTTGATGGTCCACTCCGCCCAGTGCCAGGTGCCGCCGTTCCAGAAGAGCACCTTGTCGGCCGCGCTCACCGTAGTATGCCAGTCCTTCCACTCCGTGCCGATGAAGCCCTCGGGGGTGGTCTTGTAGGTGAAGACGGTGTCGTAGTGGAACTTGAGGTGCTTCAGGAAGGCGTCCTTCACCAGCACCAGCTTGCCGGTCTCGGGGTCCTGCATCTCGCCGCCGAAGGCGAAGTAGACGGCGTAGAAGTCGCCACCCTTCCTCGGCCTGGTCCAGTAGCCGTAACCGGGCTCCACCACGCCCTTATCCTGGGCCTCCTTGGCCACCTCCAGCATGTCGTAGAGGGTGAACTCGCCCTTCTTGACCTTCTCAGGCAGGGCGGCGATCTCATCGTCGGACCAGCCCAGCTTCTTCAACAGGGTCTTGCTGTGGTACATGGGCCGGGCCTCGGTGTCCTGAGGAATGGCCCACTTCTTGCCCTTGTAGGTGCAGGCCGGCCAGAGGGCGGGGATGACATCATCGTAGACGTCCTTGTATTTGGCGATGTAATCGTCCAGGGCGATGATGAAGCCAGCATCGGACCAGGGGGCGACGTCCTCGTGGCCGCTGAGGATGATGTCCGGGGCTTCCTTAGCCTCGGCGGCCATCATGAACTTGCTCTTGTAATCGCCCCAGTCGCCGGTCTCGAAAGTAGCCTCCAGCTTGACCCGATAAGGCGAGCCCTCCTCCTCAAGCTTCTTGTTCAGCCTCTTGGCAGCATCGATGAGGTTATCGCGGCGATAATAGGAGGGCTCATCGGGGCCGATGGTCCAGGCCACCAGTTTAACTTCCGTTACCTTCGGCTTGGGGGTCGGTGTTGGAACCGCCGGCTTAGGTGTTGGAGTGGGTGTAGGGGCAGGCTTGCAGGCGCTCCCAATGAGCACCACCACCAACGCTACCACCAGAAACGCTATCTTCTTCGAAATCATTTTCCTCCTCCTTCACTAAGCTGTACACCCCAATGGCTGACAAACCGCATTTTATATCCCACCATCACCCCCTTTCCGAAATGGCCCATGCCTCGGTGAGCCGTTCATCTAAAGCTGGCGAAATCCCCATTCAGGTCTGGAGCGGGCAATCAAATATTTAACTTTACTGTATTTTAGCATATAATTCCCTTCGTGTCAAATTGAAACCGAACCCCAGTTCATGTGCGCGCTCAGGGCTCTTGCCAACCTCTCCGGCAGGCGGTCGCGGTTCCCCCGCGTCACCTCGATCACCTCCACGTCGTCCCGGCGCTTCAGCGATTGGATGAAGCCCCCACCCCGCACCCCGATGGTGCCCAGGACAGCTTTCCCCGAATCCAGCGCCCTCACCACCGTCTCCCTGAACTTGGGCGAGAAGCACTCCATCTTGCCTACCTCGTCTATTACGATGAGCTGGGCCTCGGGGTGAAGGGTAGGGTCAATGGCAGGGACGATCTCCCCCTCGAAGCCGGCCACATCCACGCCGTACTTGCTCACGCGATGAGGGCCTTCGAAGTCCACATGAGCCAGGATTCGACGCCTCCCATCCAATGTGATGGCTTCGAAGCCTGCACGTCCTTTGGGCCCCCGCAGCTCTCGGGTGTAGAAGCCGGTGGCTCTGATGTCGGGCATCATCTCCAACGCCCTCATGATGACTGTGGTCTTCCCCACCCCTGGCCGGCCGGTTAACAGGATGTTCTTCACCACTCCTCCAGTCCTCGCCTCAGCGATCCATTCCGAGCCTCTACGCCTCCCTCAACGTCCGCACTACCTGCCTTAAACTCGGCCGCTTGCCGTACATCAGCAGGCCCATGCGGAATACCTTACCCCCCACCCATAACACAGCTGGGATGGCGATGATCAGCATCGCGATGCTCCCCGCGACATCCACCGCCGGCACCTCGGTCATCGGCAGGCGCAGCATCATCATCGTTGGCGCGGTCAGAGGGAACCAGGAGAGCGCCCGCAGCAGGGCCATGTTGGGGTTGGAGAACATGAATCCGCTTAGCATCAGCGGTATGGCGGCCATCATGGAGAAGATGCCTGCCAGATGCTGGGATTCCTGCATAGTGGTGCCCAGCGACCCCACCGCTCCCATCAGCACGGCATAGACCGTAAACCCCAGCAGGTAGTAGATCAGGCCCAGGATGAAGACCTCGGGCCTGGTCAGGAGGGGCACAGCTATGCCTAACAACCCCACCGCTCCGCCGCTAATCCCAAAAGCCGAACCCAGCCAGACCACCACTTGGGTCATCCCCAGTGCTCCCAGGCCCAGCACCTTCCCCGCCAGCAGCTCCCAGGCGGTCACCGAGGAGAGAACGATCTCGATCACTCGGCTCGTCTTCTCCTCGGCCACCCCCCGCAGCAGGTAGCCCGATGAGGTGAAGATGGTCATGATGAGCAGCATGCCCAGGAAGTAAGGCACCATAATGTTGATGGCGGTGCTCAGCGGCCCTCCCCGTGGCCTCCCCTCCTCTTTCAGGCTCAGCAGCACCGGCTCGATGGGGTCAGCCAGCCGCTTCCTCAAGGCCGGACCCACCTTCTCCCTGAGCAGATGGTCCACAAAGAAGGCCCTCACTGAGGCCGAATCCTCCACTACAGCCGCACTGACACCTCCCCTCTTGCTGACCACCATCACCTCTCCGCTCTCCAGGTAATCTCCAGGGATGACCAACAGGAGAGTGATCTCATCGGACTCTAAGGCCGCACGCCCTGCCTCTTCGTCGGCGAAAAGGCGGTAGCGGTCCTGGTAAGTGGGGAGGATAGGGGTAAAGGCGCCAAGGTCGTCCACCACGCCGATACGCTTCGGCTCGGTGGCGAGGTGGCGTTCGAAGAAGGCGGAGGCCTGCCCGCCGAAGAAGGAGGCTACCAGCAAACCCAGCATCCCTAAGAAGGGAACCAGTATGGTCATGATGATGAAGCCTGGGCGGCGCACATTGACCAGGTACTCGTGTCGAGCGATGATCCATATCTTACGCATTGTCCCCTCCTTACGGACCCGCAAGCGAGTTCGCATCCTTTACCACGGCGATGAAGATCTCCTCCAGAGGTACGGTGGCCACCTCAAAGGACTCTACAGGGATGTTCCTCTCCACCAGTGTCCGCAGCAGTTCCTGGGGGGTGATCCCCTCCAGGGTAAGGGTGAAAGATCCATCATCTCGCTCCAGCCTGGCCACCCCGGGCAGCGCATCCAAAGCAGCGGGGGTGCGAAGGCGCACGGTGTGGGGAGCGTAGCGGCGTTTGATCTCGTCCAGCGGGCCATAGAGAAGGGCCCGTCCACAGTTGATGAGCAGGATGCGGTCGCACAGCGCCTCCACCAGGTTCATCTGGTGGGTGCTCAACACCACTGTCTTGCCTTCCTTCTGGAGTCCCCGGATCAGCCCCTTGAGCAAGTCCACGTTGATGGGGTCCAGCCCCTGGAAGGGTTCGTCCAGGATGAGGAGCTCGGGGTCATGGATGAGGCTGGCGATGAACTGGAGCTTCTGTTGCATCCCTCGGCTGAGGTCTTTGACCTTGCGATCGGCCCAGTCGGCCAGATCCACCCGCTCCAGCCAGGATAGGGCCTGCTTTCGAGCGATGGGACGGGGCACGCCTTTCAGTTCAGCCAGGTAGACCAGCACCTCGAGCACCTTGATGTTGCGGTAAAGGCCCCGCTCCTCAGGCAGGTAACCGATGCGCTCCCTGGTCGCGCCCGGCGGCTGTCCCAGGACCCGCACCTCACCATCGTCGGGCTTGAGGATGTCCATGATGATGCGGATGGTGGTGGTCTTACCAGCCCCGTTGGGCCCCAGCAGGCCGAAGACCTCCCCCTCATACACCTCGAAGGAGAGGTCGTCCACGGCAGTGAGGCTGCCGTAGCGCTTCACCAGACTGTGAACCTTCAGCATCGTTCGGGCCATGGTCCTCTCCTTCTCGTGGGAATCGCTCAACAGCTCAGCAGGATCGCACGCCGTCCGCCGCAAAGGGACATCTTCGCTTTGCCGGTTCCTGGTTCGCACCACCCGGAAAGTTCAGGTACAGCCGGCGGCCAAGGCATTCCTGCAGAAGGGGCAGCTGAAAGGGCAGCCTGTCAGCGAAATGCTCCTCATCTTTTCTTGGGAGGATCTGCCAACGGATGAGATAGCGGATTAACGGATGCTCCCGTGCTTGTATCCGTTAACCCGTTATTTTATCCGTTGGCCTACTCCTCGGGCCCTGCCAACGGATGTTAAACGGATTAACGGATGCTTTTCTGCCGCCTTCATCCGTTAATCCGTTATTTTATCCGTTGACTGCCGTTGACTGTCCCCTTGCCTTCCCCACCAGCTCCTTGAGGGCTCCATAGGCCTCACTGCGCACCTCGGGCTCGACCTTCTCGTCCCTGGCGAGCTCAAGGAGGATGGGGATGGCCTCGTCAACCCTTCCCAGCTCACCCAGGGAGGAGGCGGCCTCGCTGCGCACCAAAGGCTCGAGCTCCTCGTCCCTGGCGAGCTCAAGGAGGGCATTGATGGCCTCGTCAACCCTTCCCAGCTCCCCCAGGGAGGAGGCGGCCTCGCTGCGCACCAAAGGCTCGAGCTCCTCGTCCCTGG
>CAYYKQ010000024.1:19738-21416 GCA_964440965.1 uncultured Anaerolineae bacterium
CGAGCTCAAGGAGGGCATTGATGGCCTCGTCAACCCTGCCCAGCTCCCCCAGGGAGGAGGCGGCAGAGCTGCGCACCCCAGGCTCGACCTTCTCGTCCCTGGCGAGCTGGAGGAGGATGGAGATGGCCTCATCAACCCTGCCCAGCCCACCCAGGAAGGAGGCGACGAAGCTGCGCACCCAAGGCTCGAGCTCCTCGTCCCTGGCGAGCTGGAGGAGGATGGGGACGGCCTCATCAACCCTTCCCAGCTCACCCAGGGAGGAGGCGGCAGAGCTGCGCACCAAAGGCTCGATCTTCTCGTCCCTGGCGAGCTCAAGGAGGATGGGGATGGCCTCATCAACCCTGCCCAGCTCACCCAGGGAGGAGGCGACGAAGCGGCGCACCCAAGGCTCGACCTCCTCCTCGCTGGCGAGCGGCAGGAGCAGCTCAGCGGCGGGCGAGGCGTAACGGCTGCCTCGCAAGGCGATCAGGGCCTCTAAGGCGTCGCTTTGCAGCGGCCAGAGGTCCGTGGTGCGGAAGATTTCCACCAATCGCCCCAGGATTTCGTCGGCCAGCTCCCAATCCACCTCCACGTCGTCGGCCAGGCAGCGGGCGGCGAAGAAGAGGTCGCGGTGCAAAACGTCTTCGTATTCGCTCCCTGCCTCCAGAATCTCCCGCAGGAGCTTGGTGGCCTGCTTGGGCTTCAGCTTGCTCATGGCCAGCAGGCTCACCTCCCGCCAGGCGGGCTCGTGCAGGTGGCCAAGGACCACCTCCCGCACCACGTCCAGACTCATTTCGTCTTGGCAGCGCCAGTAGACGTCCATGGCGGCGAAGTACTCCTGGAAGGTGAGGTGGACGAAGCTGTAGAGCCCTCGCCCCATCTCCATCAGCAGGCCCGCCCGCTCCCTGACCAAATCGAGGAAGCGCCTGGCCTCGTCGGCGGCCTTCGTGGGGTCGGGGAGGCGGCCCCTCAGGAAGCGCGCCAGCTCCCACTCCAGCTCCTCCCGCTCCACGGCCACCGCCCTCTCGGCGCTGACCTCGCCCCGCTCGTACATCCAGAAGGCGATGTGCTCCAGGCGCCGCCGCATCTCCTCCGGGCCGATGTCCCACTCCAACCCCTTGGCCCTCTCCCAGGAGTAGAGCAACACCTCGGTGCACTTGTCATAGAGGATCACCCGCTGGTTGGGAAGCTCCGCCTCCTGGCGGTGGATGAGGGCGATGATGGTCAGAAGCAGGGGGTTGACCGCCAGCCGCTTGACGCCTGGGCTTCTTTTGATGGCTGTAAGGAGGCTTTCCCTTTTGTCCTTCGCCTCCCGCTCCGATAGCTCCCGCAGCTCGTACCACTTGGTCACGAACTCCTCTATCTCCTCGTCGGTGAAGTCGAGGATGTCGAAGTGGGGGTAATCGTCGCGGGGGAGGGGCGCCTCATCGTAGCCAGCGGGACGGGAGGTGACCAGGTAGCGATTATCGGGGAAGGCGTTGGCAAAGGAGCGCACCGCGTCGCGAACGGCTATCCGCTCCGAGAGTTCGGTCACCTCGTCCAGGCCGTCGAAGAGGACGAGGCACTCCCCTCGGCGCAGGAAGTGCTCGAAGAAGCCCTCGGGGAGCGGCGGGTCAACGTTCAGGATTTCCTCGGCGTTGCAGTAGAGGAAATCGAGGAAGGAGAAGCCATCGCCGCTGTGGCGGGCGCGCTCGGCCAG
>CAYYKQ010000025.1:0-21087 GCA_964440965.1 uncultured Anaerolineae bacterium
ATTATCATTTGAGGGAATTATACCACTTCGGTAACATTTTACATGAATGAATGCAACGGGTGGTCTCCCCCTTAGGAGTTGGTGTATAATTAAGTCATCAACACCTGAGGAGGAGCCGATGAGAGAGAACGGATTGGCTCGGGCAGGCACGTTCTGTCCTAACCCCGATTGTCCAGACTATGGCAAGGTCAACCATGGCAACTTGATCAACTATGGTCAGAATCGTGCCGGGACCCCCCGTCGGTATTGCAAGACCTGTAAGAAGGCCTTTGCTATCACCAAAGGCACCCTCTTCTACCGCCGACGGACACCCCGCAAGGACATCCTCGAATCTCTGGCGATGCTGGCCGACCGAATGAGCCTCAGCGGGGTAGCGCGGGTCAAGGAAGAGACCGTCCTGGACTGGCTCCGAGCTGCTGCCGACCATGCCGAGGAGGTCGAGGAAGTCCTCCTGCGTGATTATCGGCTTACGCGTGCCCAGATTGACGCCCTGTGGACTTATGTGGGCCACAAGGGTGAAAAAGGGGCACCCCGAAGAGGCCGACCGTGGTACCTTCTGGCGGGGGACCGTGATCGACATCGATACCCGCCTGCGCGTCGGATGGGCCATCGGGAAAGATGAGGCCGAAGTCGCTCAGGAGCTGATGGCCCAGTTACATAGACGAGGGCACCCCGATGCTCCGCCCGCCATTGCCACCGATGGGCAGGGAGGGTACCGGGAAGCCATCCTCGAAACCTGGGGGCAAGTGCCTCCCTACCAAGGTCGGGGTCGGCCTCCTACACAGAAACAACCACAACCAGATTGGCATTATTTGCAGGTTATTAAGCGACGTTCCGGCGGCCGCCTGGTCGGTCTAACCATTAAGGTGATCTATGGCGATCCGGAGCAGGTCCGCCAGTTGTTGGGTGGACATACCGCCTATGTGGAACGGACTCATTTGACTTCCCGGCAGATGAATGGGCGATTGGTGCGGAAGACCCTCTCTTTTTCCAAGAAAGTGGATATGTTCCGAGCTGCCTGTGCTTGGGAAGACATCACCTATAACCTGACCCGCCCGCTGAAGACGCTACGCCAAGAGGTGAATGAGGTAGGACGACGCTGGCCCTGTGGAATAGTGCTTATTCCACAGGGCTGGCTACGCCGGACACCAGCCATGGCAGCGAAGTTGACCGACCATATCTGGAGCATCGAGGAGATTCTCACCACGGTTGTTGTCCCCCCACCTCTCACCAACTCTTTATAGGGAGACTACCGACTTTACTTGAATTAGGAAAAATCGAGTTGATCTCATCAGAAATCCTGCTGTTCGAGATAGACCAAAATCCGAACAGAATACGGCGGGATTACGCTTTAGAAGTGCTATCGAAAGCAAAGACCTTTGTGATGTTAAATGAGCAGGTAGAAGAACGGGCTAGGGGGCTTGAAAGGCTCGGAATAAAGCCGTTAGATGCATTGCATTTAGCGTCAGCAGAAGCAGCTCAAGCAGATTACTTTTGTACCTGCGATGATAAGCTTTTTAGAAGGGCAAGGAGCATTCCCGACCTCAAGACAAGAATAATTTCACCTATTGAATTGGTGAAGGAGATCGAAGGATGGTGATTGAAGCGCGACCGCTGGTGGAAATCACTAAAGAGGCATTTGAGGTGTTATAAAAAAATAGGGATAGTGGATACTCTGCGCTTTATCAGTCAATTCACAATGGGCTACGGGGATTATACCCAGGAGCGAGAGGAGTTGTTTGCAGCCCTTACTTTGGATGATATTGTTACCGAGATAAAGCGCAGGAGAGATTCAACAAGGTCTCGCCAATAGTGCCTTAGATGAACTGCGCCTAACCCCTTGCTGCAGCCGACTGCTCCCTTCGGCGGCTGTCACTGCCCTGGTCGCAGCAGCTAAGCTTGGTCGTTAGGGCTGTATGGGGAGGATTAAGTGTAGCTGTTCTTTGCTTAGGTGGTTGTGAACGTGGTGTTGGTTCTGGTGGCGTAAGCGTGAGTTTTCTTCGAGTCCAGGGAGATGGAAATGCGCTCCGAAATAGTAGTCGAGTTCCATGGTCCGTTTTCCTGGCACGGCAGTGAGGAAGCGCCTTGCATTTTTAGTTCGGATATGGGGGAGAAGTCAGGTGTTTATTTGTGGACGGTTAAGTATAAAGACGGGGATCTGGTTTACTATGTAGGGGAGACAGGGCGTAAGTTTTCGGTGAGGATGTTAGAGCATTTTAGGGAGCATATGTCTGAGGGGTACCCCATTTGTACAAGCCTGTGGAGTTTGTCAGGGGGAACAAGGTGATGCTTTGGCCCGGTCGATATGATCCGCGATAGAGGACAACGGTAGCGGAGTTTTTAGAGGAATTTCGCAATCTTGCGGATTCGATTGAGGAGTTGGCCAAAGCGTATCGTTTCTGGCTTGCGCCATTGGAAGAAGATCGAAGGCTACGGGAGAGGGTGGAAGCGGCATTTGCGGGGCATTTTTATGCTCAACCGGGGGTCATCGGGGAATTTCAGGACAAGGGGATTCGGTATAGGGGGCGTCGGGATGAGGAGGCCATAAAGGTCTTTTTTAGGTCGAAGGCCAAGATATGGGGACTTCCAGAGTTTCTTTAGGTATGAATTGCCTGGAGGTGATGGCGGGGGTGTTTTTGTAGGCGGTGATAGTGAGGAGGAGACCAGCCCTAACCGGCGCGTAGAGCCGACCGCCCTGTCGGAGCGGTTTGTGAGAGAGATCTTGCCTGGCTTGGCACTTTTCGGCGGGGTCATCCTGCATAAGTCAGGCGGCGGCTCATGCGCTGACCATATGCGCAGGGTATTCAAATCGATCTTTATCACATTGAACTGCCTAGAATAAAGTGGTCTTTTTTCGCTCCCGCCGTAGGGCGACATTGTCAACCATGGTCAAATGAATTATAAAATTATAAACTCATATTAAGGAGGGGTAAAATGCACACTAAGATCATACCGATCAAAATTATAACAGGGATGCTGCTGGGAGCAGCGATAGTGCTGCTGGCCGGATGCGGCGGCGCTCCACCTGTGCCAACAGCCACACCAACCCAACTCCCACAGCTGCCGACGTTAAAGCCAACGGCCACGCCTGCTGCTACCCCTTCTCCTACAGCTACGCCTACTCAGCTCCCGCAACCTCCGACGCCAAAACCTTCGGGTGCTCTCCGCCCATTGGATGTGGCCACCTGCAACAGCCTGGCCAAGGCCCTGGAGCAAGCGCTGGGCGTTGCCGTGACGACGGCAGAGGCCCCCTTTGAGGATTACATCACCGGGCAGACGGGCACCGGCTGCCGGATAACGGCCAGCGGCACCGGTTTGGATTTCAAAGACCTGAACATGGTCCTGAATGCAGTGAGAGGGACATTCGAAGCCCAGGGGTGGCAGGGAGACATCAAATACGAAGCCACCGGCCCCACCGGCGAGGCCGGTGCCTATCGAAAGGGCAATGCGTTGTGCTTGTGGGAGGTGAGATGGAAGCCCTCAGAAGACGCTAATTGCCCGCCAGACCAGCCGATTTCAGCCTGCAAGTTGTCCCCTGAACAGAAATTGTACACGATTGCGGTTAACTGCGTTCAGAGCACTGCCGCTGTACCGACCCCCGAAACCAAGCCTCAGCCGATACGCATTCAGTTCGAGCCGGGGGCCACATCGGCCAAAGTAGAGGGCAAGTTGGCCCCTCGAGAGATCAAACACTACGTATTGAGAGCTATGGCTGGCCAGGAGATGACGGTGAACCTCTCCGCCACATCGGAAAGCGGTTCGCCAGAGGGTGCGATCTTGGCCATCTGGGGAGCGGATGGCACGGTTCTGATTTCAGACCACGCGGAGGCGACCACCTGGAAGGGCCCGCTTCCCGCAACCCAGGATTACTACATCGCCGTGATATGCGTGCTCCAAGAGGGCGTCAATTACACCTTGGAAGTGGTCATCCCCCCGGCAAAGGAAATCCCCAAGAAAGGTGACCGATTTACCGACCCCTTCGCTTACTGCGCTGCGATTGGCACGATCGATGCTCCGGACGACCGGTATATCGGTCCTGCGGTGCCCGATGCGATCGTCAAAGCTCTGAAGAAGAAGCTGAATATGCCTAAGGATGTGCCCACGGAGTGGGTCGCTAAAGGGACAGTCTGGCGTTGTATGGGTGGAAAAGTCTGGGCTTGCTTCATCGGAGCTAACATACCGTGTAAGGCTAAGGCGAACACGAGTCGAACCCCTACCCCCGAAATGGTTAACTTCTGTAAAGAGCATGCCAACGCCGATGTGATCCCTGCCTCTGTCACAGGTCGCGAGACGGTCTATGAATGGCGTTGCGAAAACGGCGTCCCCAAGATCGTCAGACAAGTGTTCAAGCCGGATCCCCGTGGTTTCATATCAGATTTCTGGTATGAACTCAGCCCTGATGAGGGTTCCTGATGGGGAACGGTTAGGGGGTAGAAGGGGGTTTTGCTAATAAGAACCGGATATGCCCTTGTTGAGAAGGGCCGGGGCATATCGCTTAATACCCTGCTTCAGCCAGCTGCCCCCTCGATAGCTTCATCCTTTATCACAGCGGCTGAGCTTAGCCATTAGGTGGCTTGGTGGATCGGTGTTCCTAAGTTTCAGAAAGGAGCAAAACGATGAGGTACCGGAAATTACTACAGCTACGATGGATAGCTTGCCTGGTCTTAATAGCTGTGCTCTCTGCCGGGTGCAAAGGAGGGCAGGCTAAGCCAACAAAAGCCGGCGCAGGCATGCCCGACCCTGCTGCCAGCTATTGCGTTAAATTGGGGTATAAGTATGAGAACGGGGATTGTGTATTTCCCGATGGAACGAGATGTAATGCCTGGGCTTTCTATCGAGGCAAGTGCGGTCAAGAGAAGACATATTGTGAACAGCAGGGCTTCAGGATAGAGAACAGAGTAGAAAAGGTGGGCAACACGACTTATGAATACGCCGTCTGTGTCTTCGCCGATGGCTCCGAATGCCTTGAGGAGAGGTATTTAGCTGGAGAATGCGCACCATCCCAGTGTGAACAATGGTCGTTTGCCAAAGGCGGCTGTGTGGCAAAGAAATAGACGCCCTTGGGCGAAGGCTGCCTTATGTGGGTTTGCCAATTGAAAAGTGACCCACCCGGGGCCACGTTGACTCGCAGCTACTTGGATCAAAGAGCTCGCCCGCTCAGTGCCATTAAGTCACACCTTTGATTGTAACGCACGAGTGCTCCTTGGCCTACACCTTTACCTTTGCTTGCCGGGACTCCCAGAGGCGCTTTTGATGTGAGTCGCTTCCCATCACGGGTGGATAGAATTCAACCCAGGGATGGCCCAGGCAGGATATGTAGGGGACTTCCGGCTGCGGGGGTGAAGGAAGGAATGCGGGAGGATATCCAACCGCCTGCGAGGTCAGTCCTGACGATGGTCCTCGATGAGGATCGATCGCAGGGCGGAGATAATCGATGCGGAGCTTAAACCATCCAGCCGCAAAGACAGGCGATGCGCTCTCATCACGCTTTAGAGCTCTGGCCGGGTTTCTAGCCGCCCTGACGATGATCCTCATCACGTCTATCTGGGCGTTCTGGAGAGTGGCTGAATTTTATTACGAAGCCCGGGGATTGCCCTCGCTCGAACCCCTCTACTACCTCCCGCCTTTCCTCTCACCCTGGCTCTGACCCTGCTGGCATTGAGCTGGCCACGACGGGGCGGTTGGACGATCGTCATTCTAGGGGACGCTCTTACCATCTTCGTCATACGCCCCCGTTTAGCAAGCGGTCAGTTCAATGCACGTCTCCTCCTCAGTTGGTTCCCCATTACCTTTCTCACCTCAGTGATAGGCGGCTTGCTCGTCTGAGGTGGCCCAGCGGTGTTCCCCTGCTGGCCCTGGGATTGCCCGCGCTCGTCACTCTGGATGTTTCCACAAAGATGCTGCCCGTTGTCCTCTCCGGGGGACGACTGCGGTGCCCGGCTCACTGAGGACAACGGTGTGCAGTCGGTGTGGGCACCCGAAGTCCCAGGTGGGAACTGGCACCAACCACGGGGCGCCTATCCCGGCTGGGATGCATTGGCCTGATATGGCCTACCGCCGGTAGGATTGAAAGATGATAGACAACTTCCTGCAGGCCATGCCACCCAGGCCGATGGCTCGTACGGGACTGTGCCGCGATCTGGATACCGCCGGCAAGTGGTTGATGCCTGAACCCCAGAACATTCGGCGCATGCCTACTACCGATGAGCCGGTACGTTCATTAATGCACCACGAGGAAAATGCGGGCTGCGAATGGTATAGGCATCTTGGCCAAGTCCGTTGTAGCCGCCCATCACGGATATCGTTGTGTCCAAGGGCCAATGGTACTGTAATCGGATTGCGGCATCCAATGAATGGAGGAGCTTCGGCTGAAAGGGGAACGCGATGAGGTTCAATGACGATGCCACATCAGGACCCTGTACGATAGGTCCGCTAAGGTGCCTCTGTTTTGGGAATTGGATGCACTGTTCGGC
Organism: uncultured Anaerolineae bacterium; assembly: GCA_964440965.1. Taxonomy (GTDB): domain Bacteria; phylum Chloroflexota; class Anaerolineae; order CAYYKQ01; family CAYYKQ01; genus CAYYKQ01. The sequence continues at coordinate 6,474 of CAYYKQ010000025.1, forward strand.
CGGGCTACGGAGAATTCGATCTATCGGAAGAAGGCCATAGCCGCTCTGAAGCTGAACGAGGAATCCACGGTGCTCGATGTGGCCTGTGGCCCCGGCTTCAACTTCAAGGTAATTGAAGGCTATCTAGGCGGGAAAGGGAAGCTCGTAGGCATAGATATCTCGCCAGGGGTATTGAAATTGGCCCAGCAACGGGTGAAGAAGCACGGATGGACGAATGTAGAGCTGGTGAATCAGAACATCGTGGAGTATGAGCCAGGGATGCTGTTCGATGCGGTGCTGTGCACGTTCGCGCTGACTATCATCCCCGCTTACAAGGCTGCACTGGAGCGGATGTTCGCCCTGCTGAAGCCGGAGGGTCGATTTGCCATGATCGGGATGAAGAAGAGCACGTGGAGGATATGCCGGATCCTCAATCCGCTGATGGAGTGGACGGGCCGATGGGTAGGGATAGAGTGGGGACGGGATGTAGCGGGGTACATTCGGTCGAGGTGCAGGGAGGTAGAGTACGAGGAGTGCTTCGGAGGGTGGTATTACATCCTGAGCACGACGAGAGCGAGCTGCGTCGGATGGGGGGAAAGTCGGCGAGTTGAGGACAACTGATCGCCCTCAGGAGTGCGGAATGAGCGCTGAGCGGGCCATGGGTGCGAAATGGCATGAGACGATAGTGAACTTTCTGGGCCTGAAGAGGAGCATGCTCGCCCTGCTCGCTATGGTCATCCTGGTAGGACTGGGCGAAAGGATGGCCGAGCGCTTCCTGCCTCTTTACCTGGTTGCGCTGGGGGGCGGCGCGTTCTCAGTAGGATTGCTGAATGGGATGGATAACCTGCTTAGTGCCCTCTATGCCTACCCTGGAGGCTACGCCAGCGACCGGCTGGGATACAAGCGGGCCTTGCTCCTATTCAACCTGGTAGCCATGCTGGGTTATCTCATCGTAATCATTTTCCCCCACTGGCAGGCGGTGATCATCGGGGCCATCTTCTTCCTCTCGTGGACAGCCATCTCGCTGCCGGCGACGATGGACCTGGTAGCCCATGTCCTGCCCAAGGACAAGCGGACGATGGGAGTTTCGATGCACGCATTGGTGCGCCGGATCCCGATGGCCCTGGGGCCGGTGCTGGGTGGGGCGATGATCGGTCTCTTTGGGGAGAAGACGGGAGTGCGCCTGGCGTTCGTGGCAGCACTGATCCTAGGCGGCGTATCGTTGGTACTGCAGCAGGCGATGATCGAAGAGGGTGAGAAGCGAGCGGGTGGAGCGGAAAGGAACCCCTTGCGGGCATTAAGACTGGTAAGCCCAGCCTTGCGCAATCTGCTGGTATCGGATATCCTGGTGCGCTTCTGCGAACAAATCCCCTACGCCTTCGTGGTGATCTGGTGCGTCAGGCTCAATGGCATCTCCCCCCTGAGGTTCGGCATGCTGACGACTATCGAGATGGCCACCGCTATGGTCATTTACATCCCGGTGGCATATCTGGCCGATAGGACCACTAAGAAGCCCTTCGTCGTCGCCACATTCGGCTTCTTCACCCTCTTCCCCTTGGTGCTGCTCTTCTCGCACTCGTTTTGGCCTATGGTGATAGCCTTTGTCATCCGTGGGATGAAGGAGTTCGGCGAGCCGACACGGAAGGCGCTGATCATAGATTTGGCGCCGGAAGGGGAGGAGGCGAGCACATTTGGGGTGTATTACCTGCTTCGGGATATCGTGGTCTCGGTGGCGGCTTTTGGCGGGGCGTTTTTGTGGGATGCCTCCACTGCTGCCAAGCTGATCGATGTGCTAGGTATGGGACACAGCCTGCTGCCCTGGATCGAGTCGGTTACCTCGCCGACAACCAATTTCCTCACGGCGTTCGCCTTTGGAGCAGTGGGAACACTCTACTTTGCCCTGTTTGGCAGGGATTTGAAATCGGTTTAACCAAGGAGGAAGATATGAAGTGGGTAACTCGTTCGCACGTACACGTGGATCGTGTCGCCTGCCCGTGGCTTATCAGCCGATTCGTGGACTCGGATGCCGAGTTCCTGTTTGTGCCTGCAAGCCAGGTGAAGAAGGTGGCCGAGGAAACAGGAGCCATCCCCTTCGATGCGCCGGGAGTCGAATTAGGCCATCACGATGGCAAATGCTCCTTCGAGACGATTATCGAGCACTTCAGCCTGACGGATAAAGCTCTGCTGCGGCTGGCCAAGATCGTCCACAGCGCCGATATAAAAACTGACCGCAGCGCTGACCCGATAGCGGCGGGGCTGGAGGCCATCGCTGTTGGCTACAGCCTGCGTTTCCCTGACGATTTGGAGAACCTGGATCGGCAGTTCGATGTCTACGACGCATTGTACACCTGGTGCCGCCTACAGGTATCGAAGGGGGAACCCAACTGCGGAGAGGGTACTCGATGAACCAGGTCCTCGACTGGCTGTATGTGGGCTCTGTTGAAGACGCAGAGGACCACGCAGCGCTGCAGCGAGCAGGCATAAAGGCCGTGCTTTCATTGGCCTGGCCCATCCAACATCCCGACATCGCCGTCAAGTATGTCTACTTTGAGGACGGCAAACCCATTCCCGACGAGGTCTTTTACAAGACATTAAGCTTCGTGCGGCAACAACGGCGGTTAGGGCACAAAATCCTTATCGCCTGCAATGCTGGGGTCAGCCGATCCCCAGCGATAGCCATCGCGGTTCTACATGAACTGGAGGGATATCCCCTGATCGAAGCCTTTCGCACAGTATTGGGGAGAGTCCATCTGGCGTATCCACATCAGGCGATTTGGAATTCCCTATGCCGCTTCTATGGTCAATGGGTGACGATGGACGATGTATGGCCTAAACAAGGGCAAGCATAGGAATATCACAGGGGAATCACGATCCCATCCCCGCCTGGAGCCCCTCTATCGAGATTTCAGTAGGGCAGAATTGAGCGAGGACGAGCCTTATGCGCAGCTGCGCATGGTGTGGCCAAAGCACCGATTGAATGCGCCGCCTAGGGTGCGATTGCCTTCTGGATATGCCCTGCGCACATACCGTCCAGGAGATGAACCGCGCTTCTACGAATTGATGGAGCTGGCTGGATGGCCAGGATGGGATGATGAGAAGCTGCGCCCCTGGCTCCTGAGGATCCTGCCGGAGGGCTGGCTCATGGCCATCCACACGGAAAGCGGTGAGATCGTGGCTGCAGCCATGGCCCTGCGAGATCGAGGGGAGTTCGGCTATCCAGGTGGGGAGCTCGGCTGGTTAGCCTGTGACCCTGCCCACCGCGGCCGGGGGCTTGGGCTGGCCGTCAGCGCAGCGGCCACTGCTCGGCTCATCGACGAGGGGTACCGCCACATCCACCTCTACACCGAGGACTGGCGGCTGGCAGCGATCAAGACCTACCTGAAGTTAGGATACATCCCGCTTCTATATCTGCCAGAGATGGAGGAGCGCTGGCGGAGGGTGTGTACATAGCTGCAATGGCCATTTACACCCGAATTCTGGAAGCGCACGAACCCGCCTAGCCAGCTCCGAAAGCGAGTCTCAGCTGTTAAACGACCTAAAGGAGGCGGAAAATGACCAAAAGGTTAGAACTTTACAAGTGTGAAATCTGTGGAAACATCGTTGAGGTTCTCCACAGGGGCAAGGGACAGCTCGTGTGCTGTGGCCAGCCTATGGGGCTCCTCGAGGAAAAGGGGGAGGAACGAGGCAGGGAAAAGCACCTCCCTGTAACGAAGAGGGCAGATAGAGGCGTCACCGTCGAGGTCGGAAGCATCCCCCACCCGATGGAGAGCGATCATTACATTGAATGGGTAGAAGTTATAACGGAGGAAGGGGTGCTAAGGAGGTTCCTGGAGCCAGGCATGCCTCCGAGGGCGAAATTTGAGATCGAAGGCGACATCCGTCAGGTAAGGATATACTGCAACCTTCATGGCCTGTGGACGACCTGAAAACCAACCCTTCAGCTATCCTCTGCCAACTGGGCCCGGAAGAGGATGGCCTTCCTCGCACAAACCTGAGCGCATATCTCGCAACCTGTGCAGAGCAAAGGATCGATGCGGGCCTTAGGCCGCCCGGTCTTTTCATCCACTACTTCGCTCCTCACCAGGGCGGGGCAACCCACCTGGAAGCACAACCCGCAGCCATTGCACCGATCCTCATCCACTTTGAGCGGCATCCACTGCTTCCTCGCCTCAGGCAGGAGTGCGCATTCCCTGCGAGCTACGATCACCGCCGGTCCCTCTTTCTCTAAGCAGACTCGCAGGGCCTCCTCCACTCCTTGGAGATCGTAAGGATCAACAATGTGCACCTCCTCGATGCCCATCGCCCTCGCCAGGTCCTCGAATTTCACGGCCACTGTCTCCTCTCCTTGCAGGGTGCGGCCGGTGCCGGGATGATCCTGATGGCCGGTCATGGCCGTGGTGCGGTTATCTAAGATGATGGTGATGGTATCGCCCCCGTTATAGACCACGTTAAGCAGGGCGGGCATCCCCGTGTGGAAGAAGGTCGAGTCGCCGATGGCGGCCACGTTGCGCTTTTTCGCTCCTTTCGCGTTCAAAGCCGTGTTCGCCCCATGGGCTACACCGATGCTGGCCCCCATGCAGCCGCAGGTGTGAAGGGCATTAAGCGGAGGCAGAAAGCCCAGGGTATAGCAGCCTATGTCGCCGTTGACCACCAGCTTAAGCTTCCTGAGCACATAGAAGACGCCGCGATGAGGGCAGCCGGGACACAGGATGGGGGGACGCCCCGGAAGGGGGCCCTTCTCCGGTCGCTTCACCTCCACCCTGGCCGACTCCGGCAGGAGCCCGGCTTCAATGGCGCCCTCGCGGACGATCTGAGGATTGAGCTCACCGCAGATGGGAAAGATGCTCTTCCCCTCGACCTCGATGCCCATCAGGCGGATCTCCTCCTCGATGAAAGGATCCAGCTCCTCGACGACAATGAGCCTCTCCACCTGGGAGGCGAAGTCGGCGATCATCTTGCGGGGCAGAGGATAGGTCATCCCTAGTTTGAGGATCGAAGCACGGGGGAAGACCTCCTTGGCATACTGGTAGGCCACGCCACAGGTGACGATGCCTAAGCCCCTCTCGCCCATCTCCACGCGGTTGTAGGGGAAGGTTTCGGCGAACTGGGCCAGCCTCTCTACGCGTTCCTCGATAACGGGGTGTCGCTTGCGGGCGTTGGCGGGCACCATGACGTATTTGGTGGCATCCACACGGTACTCGGTCGGCCTCTCACTTACCTCCGTTCGGCCCGGCCCCAGCTCCACCACGGTGTAGGAGTGGGCGATGCGGGTGGTGATGCGAAGCAGCACGGGAGTGTCAAAGCGCTCGCTTATCTCCAATGCCGCTTTCACCAAATCTTTGGCCTCCTGACTGTCCGTGGGCTCCAAACAGGGGACGCGGGCGAACTTGGCGTAGCGGCGGTTGTCCTGCTCGTTTTGGGAGGAGTGCATGGAGGGGTCGTCGGCGGAGACAATGACTAACCCTGCCTCCAGGCCAGTCATAGAGGCGTAGAAAAAGGCGTCGGCGGCCACATTGAGGCCCACGTGCTTCATAGCGGCCATGGAACGCGCCCCTGCATAGGCCGCCCCGATGGCCACGTCCAAAGCCACCTTCTCGTTGGGACACCACTCGGCATGGACGCCGGGCATGGTAGCCAAGCTCTCCAGTATCTCCGTAGAAGGGGTGCCGGGGTAGGCTGTGGCCACCTTCACTCCTGCCTCCCACGCCCCTCTGGCGATGGCTTCGTTGCCCGATAGAAGCACCTTCTTCATGATCGTTCACCCCCTTATAAACGTCGGTTTAGCTCGATTCTTCTACACCCAAGGCATTGCGTTCACACCTGGGACCCGATTTGTGCAATCCCTCTAATCAAGCCGTCTTCGGCTGAAGAGCAATCCTCCTAAGGTCAATCCTCCTAAGATCGAGGAGACAAGCCCTAAGCGCCAGGAAAGAGGATCGTATCGGACCACCACCAGGTGCCGTCCGGCCGGCACTCCCACCCCTTGCAGGATGCCGTTGACCGGAAAGAGCTCAGCCGGCCGGCCATCCACAGCTGCACGCCAGCCAGGGTAAAAGGCCTGGCTTATCACCAGAACTCCGTCGGCCTTAGCCTCGACGTCGAAGGCCAGATAGGTGGGCCGGCGTTCGATCCACATGACAGGATGCCCCATCGGCCCTCCGAGCGGCAAAGTGACAGGGGAGGGCGCTCGCACGATGGCTGCCTCCAAGGGGTCCAACTCGGTGGCCGAAAGCCATAGCCGCTCCTGGGCCGCCGATTCGGCTACCATCAGGCGATAGACCAGATAGGCACGGGGAATTGCAGCCTCGAAGCGATAGAGGTGAATCCCGTCTCGGCTTCCCAACAAAGTGAGGTCGGGATGAGAGATCTCCCGCTTGGTGAGGACATAGCGAACGTTCAGAAACTGCCACCAGCGCCATTCGGGGATCTGCCGAATGAACTCGTCATAGCTCTGCAGCTTCAACGGCGAGTTGCCGACCACATCCTCCAGCCCATAGGCGACGGCAGCGTTGCCGTCCCCAGGCAGGAGGCCCTCGCTGCTCACCCTCCAAGGTCCTGTGGGATCGGAGCGGATTTCGTCCAGCAGGGGCCAGCAAGGAAAAAACTCGGACGGCCGGGATGCCCGGAAGCCACAGCGCATCCCCACCGTCCAGAGATCAACGGCCAGGATGAAGAGGGCAGCCCCCTTCCAAGCCCATATAGGCTTCCCGCCCTTCCTCCACCAGCCCAGCCAGAGGGCGGTCAAACCGGAGATGAGGGAGGCGAAGGCCATTGCCTCCCTCCAAGCTTGGACCTCGGATTCCACTCCGCGGGGAAGCCAAGGCCCGAGGGCCGAGAGGAGCACACTCAGGCCGAAAAGAACACCTGCACCCACCGAGGTCCCTCGGAGGAGGCCGATCGGCCTGCATTGCCGGGAGAGTTCGTCGGCCCCAAGGCCGGCTAGCATGGCTAAGGCGAATGACCAGAGGGCTATGATGCGCTCCTGGTTGCGGAAATGGGAGAAAGGGGGGACGAGGAGGGCCAGAGGATGGCCGGCGAATCGCCAGGGAGCCCATAGGGGCACCCGGCCGGCCATCCTTTCTTGGAAGGCGCCTAAGCGCTGCAGGTAATAGACCTCGATGAAATCCCCTGTGGCCAGGGTCTGAGCCCCAGGCATCCAGGGAAGGAGGACACGGGCCAGGAAGAGCACTGGCGCAAGGAGGAGGAAAGCGATGGCAGCTCCTATCCCTCGCTTCTCCCCTCCCATCCTACGCTTTGGAGGATGATTAAGGAGCTTCCCGCAGGTGTATTTCAAAGCTCCTCCAATACCAACCAGAGGGCCATCTCCACGTTACGATGGGTCTCCCCTGAGGCGCCTGCCTCGCCTATCCGAGAGGCCACCTTCCTCGCGATCCTCCACAGCCTCTCCCTCTCCTCAGCAGGGAGGAAGGAGAGCATCTCCTGAGCTTTCCATTCCAGAAACCGCAGATCAGGATGTGCCTTCAGGATGGGGCAGATGAAGAGGAGGGGCTTTAACTGAGCTGCTAAAAAGATGAGCCTTAACGGCGGATCCGAGCGGGCCAACAGCCAGGCCAGCCTGTCCATTGAATCCACTCGCTTAGGAGCTTGCCCGCCGGCCTGGGCCGGACGCGCAGTTGCACCCTCCTGGGCTCCCATCTGATAGAGAGCCAGAGCCACCTGGCAATCCAGATAGCCGTGATCGAGCAGCAGCTTGACCGCCTCGCAGTCCTTGACGGCGATAGCTACGAAGTAGAGCAGCTGCTGCATGGCAGGGACATCGAGCCCCCTCTCCCTCCCCTTGGCCAGAAGGCCTCGTGAGAGCTTAAAGGTGTAGAAAGCGGGCGAGCCGTGGAGGATGGAATGTGCTACCTCGTGCCTGATAGCTCCTCGGCGCACCAAGGCGGGGACCTGATTTATCCTCTCTAAGCAGATAGTTATCCTTGGAACCCCCCTCCAGGCATCGTGAGTGGCCAGAAACTCCTCGCCTCCCAAGGTGGTTATGCCAAGCTGAGCCCGCTCCCTCTCCTTAAACTCCCTTAACCTCTCCACCGTGTCGAACAGGCATATCCGCACCAGTTGGAGCTCGGATGCTGGGAGGGAGCGATAGCATTCCCTTAGCTCTCCTTCGATCTCCCTTCGGAAGCCGGAGGGGACATCGCCATGGATTTCCACCTGCAGGCGAGGCATCATCGCCAATCAGCCTCCAGCGCTCTCTCTAGGTCCTCATAGCTGGTCATCATGGACACCCTATCCACGAACTCCTTGAGGGATGCGCTCCTTGCCCGCAGTTCCTTCAGCTTCTCCCCGATAGGATCCACGGAGGCAGGGCCGGTGGCGTAGGAGCCATAGAAGGCGAAGTAGGCCTGGTTGAGCTTCCTGATGTAGTGGCCGTGCGAAGCCAGGTAGCGACGGCGCTCTTCCATGAACTGCTCGGCCTCTTCCACCTTCCCTTGGGCCAACAGTTCATCCACTTTAAGCCGGATTTTCCTCATCTCTTGGTTAAAATCAAATTCCCCCGGTTTCGGCTGATGTCGCTCCTCCTTGCCCTCCGGGGGAACCAGCTCGGGATAATAGGTGGACAGCACTAGCCCCCCCACCTCATCGCCGACGATGGAGGCGACCGTTTCGTTCATCGTCCTCAGCTGATAACTGTCCTCGTAATGCCAGCCTAAGGGTTTGAAAGCCAGGTAGTTATGAGTCCATTCATGAGCTATCGTTTCCAGTACCCATCGGAGGGAGGGGGTCTCGGCTATCATAGTTGGATAGGCCCCGACTCCCCCTGTGCCCACGATCAGCGAGGAGACGTTGAAGGTGTGGTCTATCTCCTCCTCGATGGCCTCCTGCTCCTCCAAGTCGAGGTCAGGCCATAGGTACACCGCTTTGCGGACTTCTATCCTGTCGCGGGGCGAGATGACCAGGTAGAGGGGCGTCTGGCTGAACCTGAATTTGACCGGTGGCCACAGGAAGTTGGAAAGGCCGAAGCCCTGGGAGAGGAGGATATGCTTCGTTTGCTCCTCCAAAATGGTTTCCACCGCTCCTCTCCTCTCCTCCTGGTGCTGCCTCAACCTTTTTATCTCTAATCGGAGGGGCAGAGAAGCTCGGGCCGCCTCCTCCCTCTCGGTTGTGCTGTAAATCCTCTTGACCTCCTCCTCCAATTCCCTGATGCGCTGGGTGGTGGAGAAATACTCGACCACCAGGGCCTTCTGCTCCGTCCAGCCTGGGTTTCCCCCATGGCTCCTGAAGGTTTGGCCCAACTTGCCGGCGATGGCCGCGGCTTCCCACCTCACGAAGTTGAAGTGCCGTCCGGCCATCATGCCATCGATTTGACGGTCGAAAACCTGCTTAGGTGGGATGGCATCCCCTTGCAGGATAAGTGCGAAAAATAAGGCCGCTAATGCGGCCCCGATCATCCTCCGAACGATTCTCATCGCCTACCCCTCAGCCTCTGCCTGACCTCCCGGCAGTAGGGGCATTCATCTCCCTCAAATTGTCTTCCGCAGACGCTGCAGGTTTTCCAACCACCTCCGCTCCTTCTGATGGGAACAGCGATGAGGAAGAGGTTCTGGCCCTCATATCTCCCAAGCCATTTCCCCAAGTCGGTGCCTGCTAAAGTCCATCCCTCACCTAAGCACTGGAGGGAACCCCGCAGCACAGCAGCTCCCATCTCCTGGGCCATGAGGGCCAGCCTTCGAGCCTCGGATTCGGAAACGGCCATGAAAAACCTCCCGCCTTGTTCAGGCCCCGTATTTCGTTAGCCGAAGGGCGTTGGCCATAGCTAAAGGCATCAAGTCAGTGGCTGGGAAACGACCCAAGCTCCCGGATGCACAGGCCCTCTCGCCGAACCCTTTGACCCCATCGGGACGGCAGTGGGGCGACCAGAGCATGGTAGGCACAGGATGCCAACTGTGGCTCCTCAGTTGTGCGGGGGTGGAATGGTCGCCGGTGACGATCAGCACGTCCGGGCCCAGTTCCATGATCTGCGGCAGGAGCTCATCCACGTGTTCGATGACAGAGACCTTACGGTCGAAATCACCGTCCTCCCCTGCGGAGTCGGTCTTCTTAATGTGGAAGTAGAAGAAGTCGTAGTTGTCCCAGTTGGATTTAAGGGCCTGGATCTCCTCCTCCAGGGTCTCTCCTGAGGGGAGGATATCCATCCCCACCAGCTTGGCCAGCCCTTTGTACATGGGATAGGTGGCGATGGCCCCCGCTTTCAGCTTGTAGACCTCCTCCATGGTGGGGATGGAGGGGAGTTTGGAGAAGCCTCGCAGGAGGACCATATTGGCCGGATAATGGCCAGCTAACAGTTGACGGGCCTCTTCAACCCATCGCTCGACCAGCTCGGCTGTCCTCTCCGCCCCCGGCCCGGCTGAGATGGGCAGGGGTTTCACTCCCACCCGTTGAGGATCGGTGTCGGAAAGCTCTCCCGAGAGGCCATCCCCCCTGAGCACCAGCATAAACCGGTACCCTCTAACCGGTTCCACAAAGACCTCCACCCCCGGCAATTCGATCTTCCGCAGGAGGTTGCAAAGCTCAGTTCCTTTCTCGGTAGGGATGCGTCCCGCCCGCCGGTCTATGACTTTCCCTTCCCCATCTACGGTGCAAAAGTTCCCCCGCGCGGCCACATCCTCCGGCTGCAAATCGAACCCTATCCCCAGGGCGGAGAGCACTCCTCGCCCGATCCTGTAGCGGATGGGATCGTAACCGAAGAGGGCCAGATGGCCGGGGGCGCTCCCAGGGGTGATGCCTGGTGCTACGGGGATGCATAATCCACAGATGGATTGCGCAGCCAGAGCATCTAAATTGGGGGTATGGGCCGCCTCCAACTCCGTTGGCCCCCCCTTAGCGATAGGCAGCCCTCCCAGGCCATCGATGACCAGCATGAGGATCTTGGTCTCAGCTTCGATGGAGAGTTCCCTCATCAGGTCAAGGTAGTCCATGATGCTAACGAATGGCCTCTTCGGTTTCTGGATCGAAGAAGTGGAAGTTATCAGCGTTGGCTATCGCCTCTATCTCCTGCCCCAGGCTCACCTCCGTGCGGGGATCGACCACAGCCACGAAAGATCGGGTGCCTGTCAGGAGGTGGAGGTGAATCTCATCGCCCATGGGCTCGATAACCTCCACCCTGGCTTTAATGGGGGCCTCGTTGACCTCAGGAGGCACAAAGCGAGGGGAATAGATATCCTGGGGCCTGATGCCCAGGATAATCTCCTTCTTCCCATGGGCCAGGAGGGCCTCCCTCTTGACGGGAGGAATCTGAACCTTGAAGGCATCCCCTCGGGCATAAAGCTCCCCATCCTCGCTCACCAGAGTGACATCGAAGAAATTCATGGCTGGGCTGCCGATGAAGCCGGCCACGAAGAGGTTTTTAGGATATTTGTAAAGCTTCTGCGGCTCTCCTACCTGCTGAAGGATGCCCTTGTTCATCACGGCGATCCTGGTCCCCATAGTCATGGCCTCCACCTGGTCATGGGTGACGTAAATCCAGGTGGTGCCCAGCCTACGATGGAGCTTAGAGAGCTCTGCCCTTGCATGCACCCTCAGCTTGGCATCCAAGTTGGACAGCGGCTCGTCCATGAGGAAGACCTTCGGCTCCCTCACGATAGCCCTTCCCACTGCCACCCTCTGCCTCTGCCCGCCGGAAAGCTGCTTAGGCTTGCGGTCAAGCAGGTCCTCGATGCCCAGGATCTTGGCCGCTTCGTGCACTCTGCGATCTATCTCATCCTTGGGCGTCTTCCTGAGCTTAAGGCCGAAGGCCATGTTGTCGTAGACGTTCATATGAGGGTAGAGGGCATAGGATTGGAAGACCATAGCTATGTCCCTGTCCTTAGGTGGGATATCGTTGACCAAGCGGCCCCCGATATAGAGATTACCTGAGGTGGGCTCCTCCAGTCCGGCCAAAAGGCGGAGAGTGGTGGTCTTCCCGCATCCGGAAGGGCCCAGGAGGACGAGGAATTCCCCGTCCTCCACATGCAGATTCAGATCCTCCACGGCCACCACTTCGCCGAAGTGCTTGGTGACATGCTCATAAGTTACAGTAGCCATCCCCTTTCTCCCCGATTGACCTTAAAGCTTCGGAAAGGATTATACCACAGAGTTCCTCTTTTCGCAACATTCCGGCCTCGCTCACCCTCCGGCCGGATGGCTGACGCGATTTGACAAGGGCGGGTTTTAGGTGTATATTAATTTAAGGAAGAAAAATTGAATAAGCCGAATTCCCGCAAGGGAAACGGGGGAACCATCGTGGTCCGCTAGTCCGATGTCGGTCAGCTCCCTGAGCGGAGGTTATTCGGGCCGAGGACTACGGACTAAAGGGGTGAATCTCGCATAAGCGAGTAGGGGAACTCTTCCACCCCGAACCCGTCAGCTAACCTCGTAGGCAGTAGGAAGAGATCTTCAAGAGACCAGGGCTACTGCCACTGGTCTTTTTGCTGCCTCCGAGGTACTGGTCGAAAGGAGGCGGCACCATGAAAGGAGTGATTTTGGCTGCTGGCGATGGGACAAGATTGGAACCTTTGACCCTGAGTCGCCCTAAACCGCTTATAACGGTAGGCGGTCGTCCGCTGATTGATTATACCATCGATGCCTTTGTGAGGGCAGGGATCAAGGAGCTCGTGATCGTGGTTGGCTACAAGGCGAGGATGATCCAACGCTATGTAGGCGATGGGAGCCGTTACGGAGCAGAGATCGAGTATGCCTTTAACCCTGACTACCATCTTGGCAATGCCCTCTCGGTCTATGCTGCCCGTGAGGCTGTGAGGGACAAGCCCTTTATCCTGGCTATGTCGGATCACATGATCTCCCCTCACATCCTCACCACTCTGATGACCAGACTAAACGGAGAGGACATGCTCTGCATTGACCGATTAGCCTACGCTCCTCCCCAAACGAACGATGCCACTAAAGTCTGGGTGGACGAAGAGGGCTTCATCGCCAGGATTGGAAAGGGGATAGAACCATGGAATGCCATTGACACCGGGGTTTTCCTGTTCACCTCATGTATCTTCTCCGCCATTTCCCATCTGCTGCATGCTGATGGCCGGCCAACTTACAGGAAGGAAAATGAGTGGAAGCAAACGAGCTGCTTAAGCGATGAAGGGTATGGGATTAGCGATGCCCTCACCTGGCTCATCAGAAAGGGGCATAAGGTACGCGCCTGCGATGTATCGGGTGCATTCTGGATGGATGTGGATACCTTGGATGACCTTCACTATGTCGAAGCGATCCTGAGAGAGCAAGGGGTGAGTCCATGAAGGTCGTAATCTTGGCCACAGGAGAGGGACAAGAAGCCCGGGAGCCGAAGGCGCTGATCAAGCTGTGTGGGCTCCCGCTGGTCAAAAGGCTCCTCTACACCCTCAGGGCCGTCGGCCTGCGGGACGTGGTCATCGTCACCGGGCACGATGATCGGCTAAGGAGGGCCATCGGCGACGGAAGTGACCTGGGGATGCACCTTTCCTATTGTCCCATTGATCGGCTGGGCGAGCACGTGGATGGCCCCTTCTTGCTCCTGGAGGCTAACTATGTCCTCGATGAACGCATCATCGAGAAGCTAGCTAAGGCAGAGGGGATGACCATCGCCTATGACAGCCGGGTGAAAGAGGGGATGCTGGTTGCCGTCGAAGGGGGAAGGGCATCGTCCCTCTCTCCATTGCAGGGGGATGGGGCCTATGTGGGCGCCAGCCGCTGCTCGCCCGAGGTGCTCCCCTTCCTTAAAGGGTATGATAGGGCCGCCTGCCTGGCCGAGGCGGTTCGCAGTCTCGAGTTCAACGCTTTGGATGTGGCCACCATCGAGCCCTATGTGGCCGAGATAAGGAGGGAACTGCCAACCTTATGGTTCAGGATCGAATCCAAGGAGGACGCCCAACGCTGCAAGAGGATGCTGGTGAAGAGGGCTCAAAAGAGGACCTTAGACGTTTTGGCTTGGTATTTCAACCGCCATGTAGAGAATTGGATCACCCTTCATATAGCTGACTTCCCCATCACCCCTAACTTGATGAGTATCCTCACCTATCTTGTCGCCTTCTCCGTGACTTTCCTGCTCCTCAGCGGGAGACTTCTGCCAGCTTCGCTTCTGAGCTTCCTGGTGAATGTGATGGATGGCTTAGACGGGAAACTGGCCAGGGTTAAGGGGATGGCTACCAAACTGGGGCAATTGGAGCATTCCTTCGATCTTCTATACGAACAATCCTGGTACATCGCTTTAGCTTGGGCTGTCCACAATTTGAGAGGCGATGCGCTTCCGCTGGCGATCGGCTTCGCTGCCGTTCTCCTCGACTCCTTTGCTAGGCATGTCTCCATGCAATTCAGGCAGGTAATGGGGATATCTTTGGCCGATTATGCCCCCTTCGATCGAGCCTTCAGGAAGTTCGACGGCCGAAGGAACATCTACACCATTTACATCCTGCTGGGGGTGATCCTGGGCAAGCCCCTGTATGCCCTGGTAGCCATCGCCTGCCATGCCTTTGTGACTAGTGCTGTCTATACCTGGAGAGCGGCTCAGCACCTCCGCGCGGCGGACATGGGGCAGGAGCGGCGGCGATAGAGTTTCCCACTGGAAAGGTGCCCACTCCGGCTACGACAGGCACGCTCGCTTGACAAACCCGCCCTTTTCCTGTATAATCGGAGTTGCATAAGGGCC
>CAYYKQ010000026.1:0-20856 GCA_964440965.1 uncultured Anaerolineae bacterium
CACGGTGTGCCATTTTATTACCTCCTCGTCCTTACCATCCCGCAGGGTGTACAACGTGCGGGAGGGTTTAAAAGCTGTCGCCGTGCGGGTTCGATCAACGGATGCTCTAACGGATTAACGGATATCCCCACCCCGCCATCCGTTCCTAGTGGCCCTTAAACGTTGAGCTAATGTCTCGAAAGGCGCTTGGAATGCTATATCTTGCGTTATCTCCCTATTGAGCCACAAGTTGTGGTAATCTCCTGCTAAGGGGCGAATTGACCAGACTATTAAGGGTCACCAGGCATCCGTTAATCCGTTACCTTATCCGTTGTCAGCCCCTCACCCGCTCGATCTTTGCTCCTAAGGCCCTGAGTTTCTCGTCAATCCTCTCGTAGCCGCGGTCGATCTGGCCGATGTTGCGGATTTCGCTCACCCCCTCGGCGCAAAGGGCAGCGATGAGCAAGGCCATTCCGGCCCGGATGTCGGGGCTTTCCATTCTCTCCCCATGTAGCTGTGACGGCCCCACCACCACCGCTCGATGGGGGTCGCAGAGGATGATCCGAGCTCCCATGGAGATCAACTTGTCCACGAAGTAAAGCCTGCTCTCGAACATCTTCTCATGGATGAGGATGGTGCCCTTGGCCTGAGTGGCTACCACCAAAGCCACACTCATCAGATCGGCCGGGAAGGCGGGCCAGGGGGCATCGTCGATCTTAGGCACAGCCCCGTGGACATCGGGCACGATCTCCAAGCTCTGATCGGCGGGAACGAAGACATCGTCCCCTTGCACCTCCACCTCCACTCCCAACCTCCTAAAGGCCAGACGGATCATCCTCAAATGCTGAGGGACGGCATCCCTGATGAGCACTTCTCCGCACGTGGCCGCCGCCAAGCCGATGAAGGAGCCAACCTCGATATGGTCGGAGGGAATGCGATAGCTCCCTCCCTTCAACTTCTCCACCCCATGGATGGTCAAGGTATTGGTGCCGATACCCTCGATCCGGGCCCCCAGCCCCTTCAGGAAGCGAGCCAGGTCCTGCACATGTGGTTCTGAGGCGGCATTGCGGATGACGGTGGTTCCCTTGGCTAAGCAAGCAGCCATGAGGGCGTTTTCGGTGGCGGTCACGCTGGCTTCGTCCAGGAAGATGTCCTGTCCATGAAGGCTGTTGGCCTTCATGCTGTAGCCGTTATCTATCTCGATCTCAGCTCCTAATGCCCCTAAGGCCATCAGGTGGGTATCCACCCTCCGTCTGCCGATGACGTCGCCGCCTGGGGGTGGCAACTTGACCTGTCCGCAACGGGCTAACATCGGCCCCCCGAGGAGGATTGAGGCCCTCATCTTACCACATGGCTCAGGGTCCAACTCGGTGGTGATGATGTTTCTGGCTCGGAGCGTTAGCTCGTGATCCCCGCTTTCCTGCACATCCACGCCCAATTTGGCCAGGATCTCCACCATAGTCTCCACATCTCTGATGCGGGGCACATTCTCAAGCACGATGGGCTCGTCTGTGAGCAGGGAGGCGGCCAGCATAGGGAGAGCAGCGTTCTTGTTGCCGCTGGGAATGACCACCCCGTTAAGTGGACGGCCGCCTTCGATCACGAATTTCTCCATCTTATCACCACCCTATCCCCTGTTTTGATCCCAAGCTCCTGAGCTGCGCTCCCCCCTCGCACAGCCACCTCTAAGTAGCCGGCGCTTCCCAGATAGGCCACCAATTCCCCCTCCTCGACTGAGGAGAAGGTGAGGCCCAGGCCTTCGATCATCCGCCCAGCGACCTCGACCGTCAGTCCTCTTTTCCCCTCGATGTGCCCGCTTTCTACATCCGTGATAAGATTGCCGAAGCGGTCCACATGTAGGACATGGCCTATGATGATTCCATCGGGGCGGATCTGTGGTTTAGGGAGGGGGAAAGTTATGATCTCGCTTAGCGGCTCTCCCAGGTTAGCTAAGGGCACGCCTCGTGCTAAGTGGGCAGCAGCAGGAGCGAAGATATCCCGGCCATGGAAAGTAGGAGCGACCGGTCGGCCGCTCCTTACCTCGGGCAACCAATAGTGTGGATTGTTCAGGCTGACCATCCCCTTCACAGGTTCGCGGGCGAGGACGTAGCTGAGTACCCCGTTATCCGGAGCGACGAAGTAGGCCCGAGGGGTCTGAACGGCGATGGCCCGGCGCTCGCTCCCCACCCCAGGGTCAACCACAACCAGGTGGATTGTCCCCTCGGGGAAGTAGGGGTAAGCGGTATAGAGGACGTAGGCAGCCCCTTGTACATCTTGAGGGGCGATCTCGTGGGAGATGTCGATCAGGGTAACTTGGGGGGCGATGTCCAAGATCACCCCTTTCATTACCCCTACATAGCTATCCTTAAGTCCAAAGTCGGTGATTAAGGTGATGATGCTCACCTTAATTCCCTCCGCTGTCAATTGTACTCCATAAATCGGCTCCAGTCAAGCACTTGACAAAAGAACAAACGTTCGATATAATTGGAGTGGCGGGATCGGACGAAATATTGTAAAATTGATCCTGCATTGAGCTTTAGGGGGTAAAGAAATGCCGCAGAAGGTTCAGAGCTACAAGGCCACCGATATCCAAGTCTTAGAGGACCTCGAAGCTGTGCGCAGACGGCCGGGGATGTTCATCGGCTCTACCGATCAGAGGGGCCTTCATCAGCTCGTCTATGAGCTGGTCAACAACTCCGTGGACGAGGCCATGGCTGGCGCCTGCGATAGGATCGAGGTGACCATACACGAAGATTCCTCAGTGACTGTGGAGGATAATGGAAGGGGGATTCCAGTAGGGATCCATCCCGAGCTGGGAAAGAGTGCCTTGGAAGTGGTGCATACCACCCTCCATTCAGGCGCCAAGTTCAGCAACCACATCTACAAAATGGCTGGAGGGCTCCATGGCGTAGGTGTAGCCTGCGTGAATGCCCTCTCCGAGTGGCTCACGGTGGAGGTCAAGAGGGGCGGGAAGCTCTATCGCCAGCGCTATGTGCGCGGCAAGCCCGTCACTCCAGTCGAGGTTGTGGGAAAGGCCAAAGGGACGGGGACTAAGACCACTTTCCTCCCCGATAGCTCGATCATGGAGACCTTAGATTACGACTTCGATACCCTTGCCCAGCGCTTCCGTGAGATGGCCTTCCTCAACCGGGGATTACACATAAAGTTTGTGGATGAGCGTCATGGGCGGGAGATGAGCTTCTACTTCGAGGGAGGGATCACCTCGTTTGTCCGCTACCTCAACAGAGGAAGGGAAGTCCTCCACGAGCCCATCTCCATCGAGGTGACGCACCCGCTCGCGGCAGAGGAGAAGGCGGATGAGCTGATCGTAGAAGGGAGCGGGGGGATACGTCAGGACAGACTTGATGGCTGCATTGTCGAGGCCACCCTCCAGTGGAGGGAGGAAGGAGGGGATGAAATCTTCTTCTCCTTTGCCAACGGTGTGAATACCGTGGATGGGGGAACCCATGTCACTGGTTTCAGGAGTGCCCTCACCAGGGCTATCAATGACTACGCAAGGGCTGCAAAGCTCCTCAAGCTGAATGAGGAGAGCTTCACGGGGGAGGATGTCAGGTGGGGCCTTACCGCTGTACTCTCGGTGAAGCTCCCCGAGCCTCAATTCGAGAGCCAGACGAAAAGCAAATTAGGGAACTCCGAGGTCCGCTTCCAGGTGGAATCGGTCATCTATAAGGGTCTGGCTGACTTCCTGGAGAAAAACAGGAGCGCGGCCAAGCGGATCATCGAGGCTTGCAGAAGCAGTGCTAAGGCTCGAAGGGCTGCTCAGAAGGCGCGGGAGTTGGTGATAAGGAAGAGCACGCTGGAGGTCGCCGCCCTTCCTGGCAAGTTGGCCGATTGCTCTGAGGAAGACCCCGAGAGAGCGGAGCTCTTCATCGTAGAGGGAGATTCGGCTGGGGGCTCGGCCAAACAGGGACGGGACCGCCACTTCCAGGCCGTCCTCCCTCTGCGGGGGAAGATATTAAATACCGAAAGGGCCCATCTGAACAAGATATTATCCAATGATGAGCTGAAGGCGCTTATCGCTGCCTTGGGGGTGGGCATAGGGAGGGAATTCGACCTGACGAAGCTCCGCTACGGAAAGGTGATCATAACCACTGATGCCGATGTCGACGGAGCGCATATAAGGACCCTCCTCCTCACCTTCTTCTACCGTCACATGAGGCCGCTTATCGAGAGCGGTCACCTCTATATAGCCCAGCCACCCCTGTATCGGATTGCCCATGGCGGGGGCGTCCATTATGCTTACACGGAGGCGGAGAAGGAGAGGATCATAAAGAAGCTGGGGAAGGAAAGCAGAGTGGTGGTCCAGCGCTTCAAAGGTTTAGGGGAGATGAACCCCACCCAGCTTTGGGAGACGACCATGGATCCTCAAAGCAGGACCCTCCTTCAGGTGACCATCGAGGACGCCGCTAAGGCCGACCGCGTCTTTGAGAAGCTCATGGGGCCGAAGGTCCCGCCCCGCAGACGATTCATCCAGACCCATGCTAAGGAGGTAAAGAACCTGGATGTGTAAGCGGGCATGGCCGCTATGCCCTCACTTTACGCTCCATATCGGCTATCACCTTAGCCACTTCCTCGATAGCCACGCGCTGCTTGCGGTACAGGTCGGACTCGCTCATGGCTAAGCGAGCAGCCACCTCTCTAGCGCGCAGACCCTGCAGAAACTTCAGATCCAGGATATTGTACAGCGTCCATTCCACCTTGGTCATGCTGCGCTCCCCTTCGGGCTTGATGGCTTCTAGAGCCTGGTAGAGAACGGAGCGCAGGGCCTTGATGGGATTGCCGCCGTTCCCTTCTAAAGCCTTTCTCACCACCCTAAGCCTAAGGAGGGGACTTTCCGCCAGCTTAGGCCCACCCCAATAATGGCTGAAGGCGTCCTTAACCATCTGATAGAAGTCGGGGGCATAGATGGGATTGTCTTCGATGACCTGAAGGGTTGGCGAATCGGCATAGCGGACGGTACCGCGCCAGCGTTGAATGCGCTCGATCTCGGAGATGATGTGCCTCAAAGCATTGAAGATGCCCTGTTGGAGATGTCGATCCTCTAAGGCGGCCTCAGCTCTGCCCACCAAGGTGGCAAGGATCTCCCTCTCCTCCTCAGTCAGATCGGGTTTCGAACTGCGTGCCTCCACCCCCATAATGCCCAAAGTGGCTTCCCCCGTCCTGGTGCGCAGGGGGAGCAGCCAATAACCTTCGTGAGCCACGAAACCGCCGTTTTCCCCATCCCTCCCATCGGCGAATAATCTGCTCAGCTCTAATGCATCGCAGGAGCTCAAAAAGGCCCTGATGGCCGATAGCCTCCCGCAGAAAGCCTCCACCTGCAGCTTGCCCTCGGCCATGACTGCCACAAAAGCCCGCTTGACCCTCAGAAGGTCACAGATGGCGGTGAGAAGGTTCTCCAGGAACTGCTTCAAGTCAGTGGTGGTGAGAAGCCTTTTGCTTAACTCCTGGATCCATACTATCTCCTCTCGATCCTTACGATAGACGAGCTGATCGATAAACGGTTTGGCCAGGTTGATCAGGATCTGCAGGAACACGATAAGGCTGACGACGGAGAAGATCAGGACCGTGTCGCGGGGGAGGCCCAAGATGAATGACTGCTCGGGGATGGCCAGTATGAGGGCAATGGTGCAGATGGCGACAAATGGCCCTCTCAAGAGGTAGTGGATGAGATTATGCTTTACTACTCGATCGGGGATCAAGACGCCGAAGTAGGCCACGCTGTAGCCCATGACCACGATCATGAAGGCCACCCCCACGTTCCCCACCAGGGTGATAAGCTGTAAAACGTAGGGGAAGAGGTAGGGGCGCATTCCAATGACCAGGAGGTAGGGGAAGACCCCTAAGGCCGGAGCCAGGAAGGATACCGCCAGATAGGTCATGCGTCGCCTGGAGGTGGAGGTTAGGCAGCGTCGACGGGCTTTGGAGATGTTGGCTGCTCCCCAGGAAACGGCGGCGAAGAAGTAGAGGGCAAAGGCCCAGAAGAGAGGGCCTGTGTTGAACTGGATGGCCCAAGGAGAGTAGACTCCATCTCTCACCACCAGGTCAGTGAAGATGACCAGGAGCAGGAAGGCCGCGCTCACAAAATACCCTACGGAGGCCGCCAACCGACGCAGGCGCGAGGTGGAGTTGGTCATCAGTAGGAGGGCATCGGAGAAACGAAGGTAGGCTACGGGGATGAAGGCTATGCCGATCCATTGGAACTTGAGCCAGGGGATGGCCCTCCTTAAGGAGTCTATCCCGTATAATGCCACATCTCCCATATACACTGGGATCACGAAGGCGATGAGAGCGCAGAAGGAGCGAGCCACCGAGCTTCTCAGGTTATGGGCGAGGATGTAGATGAGCAACGAGGAGGCTATGATGACGATGGCTGAAGATAAGATCAGGTTGGCTAGGCGTAGAACGGATGGAACATAGGGAAGGAACCCCATTTCTTACCTCCTTGGCATGTATCGGACACGGACGATTGTACCATTTAAAGCCCAGAAGCGCAAACAAGTTGCTCAACTGCAGCTTTTGGATTATAATCGGGACTGATTTGGAGGTGATCTTGCTGAGCCATTTCATTAAAGCAGGCAGGTTAAACCGAAAAATCCTTGTGGAGCGGGAGATCAGAAGGGCCGCTGAACTCATCGTTGATTCCAAGTATGCCGTGGCCCTCACCGGAGCAGGGATCAGCACCCCCTCAGGCATCCCGGACTTCCGTAGCCCGGGAACCGGCTTGTGGGAGAGGTTCGATCCTATGTCGGTGGCTTCGATCTTCGCTTTCAACTTACACCCTTTAGCTTTCTACGAATGGGCACGCCCTTTCGGGGAAGCGCTTTTGAAAGCCAAGCCCAACCCCGCTCACTACGCCCTGGCCGAACTGGAGGAGATGAAGCTCCTGAGCGCGGTTATCACCCAAAACATCGATGGCCTGCACCAGAAGGCGGGGTCCAAACGGGTGCTCGAAGTCCACGGCCATATCAGGGAGGCCACTTGCCTCAAATGCCATAAGGTCGTCCCCCTGGAGGAAGAGGCGCTCGAACGGTTCGTCAAAAGGGGCGAGGTGCCCCATTGTCAGTGCGGTGGGATATTGAAGCCTAACGTGGTGCTCTTTGGGGAGGAGCTGCCGAGGAGGGTCTTACTGGAGGCCTGGGGGGAAGCCGAGAACTGTGACCTGATGCTGGTAGCTGGTTCCTCCCTGGAGGTAGCTCCCGCCTCGGAGATACCTTTGGTAGCCAAGCGGTACGGAGCGCGCTTGATCATCACCAACTATCAGCCCACTCCTCTGGACGCCCAGGCCGAGGTAGTCATCCACGGAGACGTGGCGGAGGTGCTCCCTCGCATGGTGGAGGAATGCCGAAAAGCCCTCCATCGCCGCCTGCGAGGGACGAATGAAGGCGGAGGTGAGAGATGATAGAGAACATCCATTGGTTAGGGCACGCGAGTTTCAGGATAGACGGTGAGAAGACCATCTACATCGACCCCTGGAAGCTGAAGGGGAAGCCGCCGAAAGCGGACCTCATCCTCATCACCCATGACCATTACGACCACTGCTCCCCCGACGATGTGGCTAAGATCACGAAGAAGGACACGGTCATCGTGACTATCGCTGCTGCAGCGGGAAAATTCAAAGGCAACGTGCGGGTCGTGAAGCCTGGCGACAACTTGACGGCGGCCGGTATCCCCATCGAGGTTGTGCCCGCCTACAATGTGGGCAAGAGGTTCCACCCCAAAGGGGCCGGCTATGTGGGATTCATCCTCACGGTGGGGGGCCAGCGCATCTACCATGCCGGCGATACAGACATTATCCCTGAGATGGACGACATCCAGGCCGATATCGCCCTCCTGCCTGTGGGCGGCACCTACACCATGACCGCCGAGGAGGCAGCCAGGGCAGCGAACAAGATCAAGCCTAAGGTGGCCATCCCCATGCACTACGGCGACATCGTAGGTTCCATCCGCGACGCTGAGCGCTTCCGCGACCTCTGCCAAGTGGAGGTGACCATCCTCCCTCAGGAGTAAAGCAGTTGCATAATAGCCGCAAGATTCGGGATCTCGGCTTTGCTTGGCTCGCCTGGGCGCAAATATTTACCCCTAATTGTATAACCACCCTGATGATCGGCCGCCCATGTTAGGGAGGGAGAAGTCTCTCCGGGGGCACGATCCTCCGCCCATCTCCTGGTGGCGTCCAGTAGAGGTAGATGTGGGAGTGGTTGCCGGCATCGAGGAAACGCAGCTCTATCCTGTGCCGGCCCGCAGTGAGCTCGATCTCTCCCTCTCGATAACAGTTTGGCCGGGTGTTTTCCACTAGGAGCTTCCCATCGATATATAACCACGAGGCGCTCAGACACTCGGTGCCTAAGCGATAGCGCCCGCTGGTTGGGATGTCGAGGTAGCCTTCCCATTTCACGGTGTAAGGGCGGGGCAGGGGGATGAAGTGGAAGTAGTAGGAGACCAAAGGCTCGACGCGGACGAAAGCAGGTGGGCCTCTCCAGCCATCGTTTGGGAAGTAGTGGGCGAGGAGCCCATTCGCCGTCACCGGCGGTGCGTACAAGGCATCCTCGGGGACGACTGTCAACCCCTCCTCCCCCGGCGGCCGCCAGAGGAGGCGCGTCTTCCCCGGCCCTTCCACCCAAGAGTGGATCCGCAGAGCATGAAGCCCCTCTGCCAGGAGCACCGCCTTATCCCTCAGATGGCGGCCATCCAGCCATACCTCCCCTCCGCCCACCAGTTCGAAACCATAGCTCCCATAAGTGGGAGCTAACAGAGCCCCTTCCCACTGGACTTCGAACGGGAAGGGAAGGGGCGCTCGTTTCCCCCAATCGAAATCCACCCTTTTATCCCTCCGCCGCATAACCTCCCTGCCGTGGCGATAAGTGCCAGGGAGCCCCTGTGCGCCTTCGATGTCCTCCCTATCGAACAGGTAGGTGTAGAGGACGGTCGGCCCACCATAAGGGTGCTTGAACTCCTCGACCTTAACCCCTGGATAGTAGCGTTTGGCCAGCATGCGCACGGCATAGCTATTGGGATCGATAAACAGGGCCACGCCCTTCTTAGCGGTGCCGCGCAGGGGAAAAACGGTGGCCGCATCGAAGGGCTTGTAGTCTTTAAATTCAGGGGCTAGGAAGCGAGTGGTCAATTGATTACTGAGCACAGGGGCAAAATAGAGGTCATATTCGTCCTTCAGGCGCTTGATCTCGTAGGCCAGTCTGGTCTCAGCTGTGGAGAAAGCATTCCAGACTGCGAAGTCACGCGCCTGCTTGTTGAAGTAAGTGTCATAGTTGCTCCAGCCGATGTAAAGCAGGAGGACGCAGCAAATTGCGCGTAGCAGGTGGGGTGCCCTGCACTCCTTCCTCCACTCGCTTCCCAGCAGCTCTAGTGGAACACAGGCCAGGGCATAGGCGGCAGGGAGGGAGCCGATGCTCCGCAGCGATTGAGGCGCTTCGAAGGCTAAGGAGAGGATGCCTCCGCAGAGCATCACCGCCCACCAGGCGGCCAGCAGAAAATAGCGCGGCGAGCCGATCCGATAGAGGCTATAAGCTAGGCCCAGCGCGAAGAGGACCGAGGTGGTGAAGTCGAGCATAGGCTTGCCAGGCAGATTGTGCCGCCCATTTCTATCGCCCTGGTAGTTGAACATCAGGAGGTGCTTCTCCAGGTTGAGCTTCAGCCCCTCCCAGACTGAGGGGACGCTTTTATCCCTGAAGATGGAGGTCTGGCGGGTGCGGCTCCAGAAGATCTTGGGATGCTGGTAGGCGTACTGGGCCACCGGGGCCACCGCTACCAGGACGGCCAGGGCGAAGATGAGCAAATTAAATCCCAATGAGCCAAATCCCAAATCCCAACTTCGTTCGCGCCAAACCCAATAGCTCAGGAAGAGGGCGATGACGATGGGGAAGAGGCGGAAGGCAGCGTAGAAGCAGAGCCCAAAACCCAGGCTCAGGCCGCTCCAAGCGAAGTCGGCGAGCCTGCCCGTGCGTAGTCCCCTGAGCAGGAAATAGAGCGTAAGGAGTTCGAAGAAGGGAGTGGTGACCCCATGCATACCTATGCGGCTCCAGTTGATGTCCCAGCGGGAGACGGCTAGGAGGAAAGCGAGCACCAGGGATAAATGCTCGTTGAAAAGCTCCCTCCCGAGGAGGTAGGCGGCGACCACTGTGGCCAAGCCGAAGGCCACGCTTACCGCCCGGATGCTCTGAGTGCTCACGCCGAGTAGCCTGAACGAGAGAGCCACCAGGTAGAGGAAGTGAGCGGGCAGATTGGTGGACTCCACGTAGATGGGACGGAAGTTAGGGTCGTTGAGGATCCTCTTGGCCCACAGGCCGTTATCCGCCTCGTCGTACCAAGTGCCATAGGGGATGGAGTTGAATTTGTAAAGGCGCATGAAGGCCCCGATGAGTAAGCAAGCGGCAAGGAGCAAGTGAGGAACAGCAGGTCGTTTGCCACCTCTCCCTTGCCGCTTGTCACTTAAAATGTGCATGGCAGCTATGAAGAGGGCTACGCTGGCCAGGTGAAGCGTCCAAGCCAGGTTCAAATGGGTTTCGCCGCCGAAGAGATAAAGGGAGGAGAGGCTGGCTGAGAGGGATAGGGACAAAGGGATCAGCGCCCATCTTCTAAGGGGGCGGCTCTCCGCTCGCTCCGGACGGCAGAGATCGGCCGCGCGGCGGCGAAAGGCGTAGACGAAGAGGAAAGCAGCCATCCCATAGAGCATGAGCCCATCGTGCAAGGGGGCTCGCCTTATCCCCTTAGCAAGGAAGCGCTGAGCTATGACACCCAGCGCTATCCCCGCCAATGCCAAGCAAAGATCCCTGATATTCCGCCGTTCGCGCATCGCCTATACCCGATTTCCCCTACCGTCCAAGGGGAGCGAACTTCATCACCCGGTTGTTGCCCGAATCGACCACGTAGATGTTGCCTTCGGCGTCAATGTCCACCCCGATGGGCAGGGCAAAGGAGCTGGCATCTAAGCCGTACTCGCCGAAGGTGGCCACGAATTTGCCCTCCTCGTCGAAGACCAGCACTCGATAGCCCTCAGGATCGGTGGCATAGACCCTCCCCTTGCCCGCGGCTAGATAAGGTTTGTTGACTACCGAGGTGCTCTCCCAGCCGTGGATGGGCCATTCGGCCAGGAAGTTGAAGTTTTCATCGAACTTCTGGATGCGCCTGTTCCAGGTGTCCGCCACGTAGATGCACCCCTTCTCGTCGATAGCGATGCCCACAGGCTCGTCAAACTCCCCGACCTCCTTCCCCAGGCCGCCCCATTGGCCCAGGAACCCGCCATCGGGGGTGAATTTCATCACCCGCTTGTTGCCCGTATCGGTCACATAAAGATTGCCTTCCTCATCGATGGCGATATCCCTCGGCCCCCAGAAGACATCGCTCGGCCCTAAGGTCCCTTGGGTGTTGCCATAGGTGCCCCATTGGATAAGGAATCGTCCGTTGGGGTCGAACTTCTGGATGCGGTGATTCCAGGTATCAGCCACGTAGACGTTCCCATCCTTATCCACAGCGATGCCCCAGGGCTCTTGGAATTGGCCAGGGGCATTGCCCTGCCCACCCCACTGGAGGAGGAATCGTCCGTTGGGGTCGAACTTCTGGATGCGGTGGTTGCCCCCATCGGCCACGTAGACGTTGCCTTCGCGGTCAACGGCTAAGCCCCTGGGATCAATGAATTGTCCAGGCCCGCTTCCCCGACTGCCCCAGCTCAGGATGCTGTCCACCTTCATCTTACCCTTGGCGTACGGCCCCATCAATTCCTCAGGCGGGACAGGGCCTGCCCTGTAGTCCCATAATTTGACGGCCACGTCCTTGCGCACGTAAAAGTAGAAAGGATGTCTGTAGGGCCATTCGGTGAGGGGAGTCTCGTACCGGCGGTGGAAGATGATGTTCCACCACTTGTGGCGCTGGGCGGGATCGCGCAGCCAAGAGAGCAGCTTCCGCGGCGTCAGGCCTTTGTAATCCTCGATGGGCCACCAGACGAGCCTGTAGTTGAATCGGTAGTAGCGGTCGCCCAGGAAAGGCTTGACCTTCTGCTCATTCTTGGGCCCCACGATGACAATCGGCGCGTCTAGCGCCTTCTTGGTGGGCTGAGAGCCGTAATAGACCCTCTTGGGATAGTCCCTCAGATACCACTCGAAGGGCCAGGTGGAATCGTCATCGTAGGCCACCTTTATCTGTTTATCGCCGACCGTGCGCCGCGAGATCTCCTCTATCTCCCTCATAGCCATCTTCACGTCCGGAGCACCGTGGGCGTAGACCAGGAACTCCTTGACGTTATCGTAGTTGATGAAGCTGGCCATCCAGGAGAAGCGTATGGTGAGCAGGCCAAGGAAAACCAGCGCGGTGACGAAGGCTACCAGCAGGCTATGTTTGGCCCCTAAGGAACGCAGGTATCGGATGAAGAAGTAGCCTAAGATGAGGACGATGGCCAGCGCTCCCAGCCATTGCATGGTGGCATGCAGCTTGAAGATGGACATCCCCTGGAAGGGCCTCACTCTGACGAGGGTGGATCCGGCGAAGAGGATGAGCGGCAGGAGGAGGGCGAAGGTGGCCCCTCCTCTCCGTTGGATCTTCCTCCAATCGGCCTTCTCTAAGACATCGCCTACGAAACGCCCCGAGAGCAGGATCATAGGCAAAACCAGGTGTACCACCAGCCAGGGCATCTTCTCCCCTGCCCAGCTGTAGAGGAGGATGGTGCCCGTCAGCCAATAGATCAGGAAAGAGTCGAAAAGTTGGGGGTTGGAGGTTGGAGGTTGGAAGCTGGAAGTTCGAGGCTGACCTTGAACATTGGACTTCGGACCTTTGATGAGGCAGTATGCCGTTCCCATCAGGCTGAGCAGGAAGGGCAGGAATTCGTAGAGGGGCAGGAGCAGGAAGATGTAGTAGTACCATGGCTGTCCTCCCCGCTGAACGCCGTGTTGGGCCAGCCAGTAGGAGATAGTGTAGACCGTCCCTGTGAACAAGCCGGCGAGATTGGTGAAGAAGGTGGTGAAGAGGAGGACGAAGATGATCACGGCGATGACCAGGCTTAAGATCGCTGCCTGCGGGGTGATGGAACGCAGAGCGGGAAGGAGCGATCGCCCTCGGATGAGCCTTCCTATGGCTAAGGCAGCCAGGGCGAAGCCGGCTAGGAGGATCAGGTAGGGCATGAGAGCTCTCATCACTCCTGTCTTAGCGATGAGGAGCGCCGATAGGCCCGCTGAGATGGCCACTGCCATCTCGACGGCGCGAAGCAGCTTTGCCCCCCTCCCCTCGACCCGCTCCCAAAGGACAGCCAGGAGGACGAAGGTGCCCACGATGAAGCCAAAGATATAGGTCACCTCCTTGGTGCAGAGGGACAGCGAGAAGGAGGCCGCGCCCAGGTAGAGCCAGCCGTTCTTCCGTTCGTCGATGTATTTGAACATAGCGATGATCATGAGGAGGGTCCACACGACGATGTAGATGTCATTGCGGATATAACGGGAATAGTAGAGGAGCGAAGGGGAGATGAGGATAAGGGTGGAGGTGATCAACGCCCCTGCCCTTCCCAACCATTTGCGCAGGAGGTAAGGAAGGGCCACCGCGGCCACACCGAAGATGGCAGGCACAAGGCGTGCGGTGTAGTCGTTTGCGCCGAAGAGGAAATAGACCAAGGCATTGGCGTGGAAGAGGAAGGGGCCGTGCATCATGGGGGTATGCTGGTAGCCCTCCCCTGCGTATAGTTTCCAAGAGTAGAGGGCGTGGAGGCTCTCGTCGTGGGCTATGGTCCGCGCCCCCAGGTTCCAAAAGCGGGTGAAAATGGCCAGGGCGATGAGCAGGATGTAGGCAGCCGTCTCCCAACCCAGGTTGAAAAGGGCCAGGAGCGGGATGTCCAGGGGATCTTCCCCTTTAGTGGGGGTTTTTCGCATCTCGACGACCTCCTAATAGACAGCGGCAAGCAGCAGATGAGCTATGCTTGCTTTTGCAGATCAGCCTTGGTAACCTTGCCTGTCCCAATTTGCCTTTCCACCCAAGCGATCAAATTAGCTGCCTTTTCACGCAACACGGTACCTCTTTTGCCTACTTGCTGCTTGCTGCCAGCTGTTAATTGCCTGCTATCTCCTCATCCACAGCACCACCCTCTCCGTTTGCACCGGCGTTTTGGCCTGGCGGTAGAGGAGCCAACGCGCTCTCTCAGGCCAAGTGAGGTTACCTGGGTTCCAGGAGGAGCGGAGGATAAAATCCTGCCCTACATAGTCCCCTGAGACGGGGATATCCTCCGGGGCGATGACCGCTGGTGTGCTCACCTCGGAGGGAAGCTGGTCAACGAAGCGTGCTCGTGGGAAATCCCGAAGGTACCAGGCGAGGACAGGCCCCACCCCTTTGTGAACGGTGATGGCGAGGAGATGGGGATCCCCTCCCTGGTGCCTGGAGGCCCTCTCTAAGGTCTCCAGCAGGTCGAAGATGGAAGGAGAGGTGGGATGGGCAGCTATGAGCTCGTGGGGATCGCAGGCTCGGTGGTAATTCAGGTTCAGGCTCGTACCAAAAGTTGTGGTGCTCAAGATGAGCAGCAAAGCAAGCCCCATGCCCCTGAGGGCTGGCCCCAGGCCGAACCATATCCTGAGCGGGACGATCGAGGCTGCCGTAAGGCCAACGGCGATGGCCATCGACGCCAGGTAATTCAGCCTTCCGGTAAGGGAGTAGCCGGCCAGCTCCAGAGATGCGAAGGCGAGCGGAAGGATGGCGACGGCCAAACAGAGGCCTTCCTTTCCTCCGGCTGCTCCGAAGAGGCGCTCGATGGCGGATCCCGCCAGCAACGCCAAGGGAACCAGAGCGAGCAGGAGCTCCCCATCGCCTCGCCCGAGAAGCAGGAGGGCACCCCCAACCCAACAGGCTAGGAAGCTCCCCAGGACATCGCGTTGGCTCGACCGGTAGGCCACCCCGACCAGCCCGAAGACCAGGGCGAGCGGCTCATAGACCAGCAGCAGTTGCAGGCGATGGTGCCAGGGGCCGAGGTGGAGCTTGAAGCCCTCCAGCCAGGTATGGAGGAGCTCGGCGGCCGAGCCCAGCCCGGAGGGGTTGAGCAGAAGACAGGTGGAGGACAAGGCGAAGCAGGCGGCGAAGGTGGCTGCCAAGTTGGGCCATCTCACCCTCCTCTGATCCATCTGGTGTTTGATAAGCAGCGAGCAGGCTATCAGGACGAGGAGGAAGGAGTAGGCCTCCGGACCGGCACTCATGGCCAGGGCCAAGGAGGCCACACCCACATGGAGATAGGTTGGCCTGCCCTCATCCAGGTAACCGAAGAGGCAGCAGACCGAGGCTAAAGCGAAGGTGGCCACCGCTATCTCGCTCCCCAGGCGGCGGGAGAAGTAGAGGGTGGCAGGGGAGAAAGCCAGGATGGCGGAGGCCACCAAGGCTCCCCTCCTCCCTAAGCGATAGCGCAGAAGGTAAGGGAGGAGAGCCAAGATGGTCCCCATGAGGGCCAGAGGGAGGCGGGCCACGAAGTCGTTCGCCCCGAAGAGCGAGAAGAATATCGAATCGAGGCTGAGGAGGAGCGGGCTGTAGTCCGTTGAACTTGGGGTCATCCCTTGGGAGAGCTGCCAGGCAGCCAGGGCCTGGCTTGCCTCCCTCTCGCCCATGGGCCATCTCCCCAGCCAGAGGAGGCGCAGGGCCAGGGCCAGGGAGGCGATCAGCCCGTACAGAGCCTTCTCCACTGTGAAGCTGGGAAAAGCGATGGCATCCTTCGCCCTTTCCATCCTCATCCCTCTTCGGACATCCTCCACCAGCAGGCCATGAAGAGGAGGCCGATCATGGTGAAGACCAGAATCACCCAGTTGATTCGGAGGTATCCGCTGGCTATGGAGTTGACGGCGGTGAAGAGGAGCGCTCCGCCCACCGTCATCGCTCCCCCGACGCCCTCCCATCGCCAGGCCACCACAGTGCCTAACACCATCACGGCCATGGCGGCCCAGAGGAGCATTTCCTGCAGGCTCATCGTCCTCAGGGTGGGAAGCGGCTCCCCGGCCAGCCCCTCGCCGATGGCGATCGAGATCACCAGCGCCAGCAGAAGCAGGCCAGATGACCGCGCGATCCAGCGTATCCACCTCACTTTAGCGTTTTGGATTTCCGGCATGCTCTATCCTCCAGTTTCGCCGAAGGCGGGCCCGATGTCCCTATCGGCTGGTTCTCCTCCGGTAGATGGTCACCTGTCCTTGTCGGTAGGCCACATCCATGAACTTCTCAAACTTGGCCAAGGAGAGCCGGTCGTACTTTTTCCTCTCCAAAGGGCCCACGTAGACATACTCTACGTCGTATTTCTCCAGCAGGGAGAGGGCCTTTTGGATGTCCAGGGTGCTGTAGATGGCATCGATGTCCGGCTCGCGCTTGCCCGGCTCTTCGTAACTACCTCGCCACTGCAGCTCGTGACCCCCCCAGCCCAAAAGCGTGGGCAGTCCGGTGCGGCTGGAGACGCGGCCATATTCGGTGAAGGAGCCTCCTGAGGCCTCCAGGATGACCGGGGTGTCCTTCACATGTTCGTTAAGCCAGCGGATGGCAGCGTATTCGTCGGGGGAGCACCGTCGCACCCAGGCCAGGCCATCTAAGGTCGGCCTGCCTCTAAAGCCCCCGGCCTTAGTGTAGCCTGCGGCCACGGGGTAGACCATCCCTGCCGCCAAAAGGAGTACGAATCCGCAGGAAAACAGCCATCGCCCTGCCCTCCCTCCGCCGCTCACTATGCGGAACGCCCCATAGGCGCTGGCTATGGCCAGCATCACCCACGCCTGATAGTAGAACTTGAACATGGTGTTCATGCGGGTGCCGAAGACGTCCCTGAGGTAGACGAACTCCACGCTGAGGGTCAGGAGGAGGCCGGTGAAGATCAGCAGTAGGGCGAAGAGGGTGCTGGACGCTGGCCGCTGCAGGCGGAGGTTGCATCTCAGCAGGAGGATAGTCAGAGCGATCAGCGAGGCCAGGGTGACGAAGAGCCAGGGGTTGCCCAGGCGAATGGAGATGGCCCTGTGCACAACCGAGGACACGTCTTGGCCGGCCATGGCCTGGCGGACGGCCTCGATCTTCAAGGCGTTCCGCAGGAAAGCCTGTCCGCTCTTGGTAAACAGGATGGGGACGACGGCGAGGAGCGCTAGCGAGGGGAACAGAAAGGTCAGGGCCAGGAACGTCAGAAGCCCCTCGAAGGCCAAGGCCATGGGCTTAAACCGCCTCCTGTTCCTTTCGTCGCGCAGGGAGAGCACCCGTTTGAGTTGGGCCGCCAGAAAGAAGGCGATGGTGAAGATGAACGGGCCGAACATGATGAGGTACTGGTTCAGCCTGGTGACCCAGATGAGATTGGGGAGTGGCCCTCCCGCCTGCGATTGGAAGCTGAGGTAGAAAGGCAGGTAGAGGAGGAGGCCTAGCCCACCCAAAGCCATGGCCTTGCCGAGGACATCCCAGGCCAGCTTGCCGCTTGTACCCTCGTAGCGACGCAGGGCGTAGGCCATCACGACGACGAAGAGGTAGACGGGGAAGTCCCAGGTGTTGAGAAAGCCCAACGCTCCCAGACAAAGGGCGTAGAGAACCAGATGCTGGAAACTGGAAGCCGGAAGCTGGCCCTTTATCCCCTGCCCCTTATCCCTTAAGAGGATGTTCAGCGCCAAAGCCAGCGCCAGGAGCACGAAAGGCAGCGCCAGCACGTGGGGGTGCATGTCGCCCAGCATGAAACTGAAGAAGGGGAACTCGTCGATGACCTCCACATCCTGGCCTAACAGGTCCCTGTCGTGGATGACCCGCGAGGCCCGCCACCACCACCAATTGTCGATGGGATACCACCTGTTGCTGAGCGGCGCGGCGGCCAGATTCTTCACATCTATCCAATGCCAAAAGCCAGCCGAGCCGATCCCATGGGCGTGCAGAATCTCGAGCAGGCCCTCCAAGTTGCCGATCACCGCCACAAGCACCGCCCCCAGGAGGGCGAAAAGGACCTGGTAACCCCCAGTGAGCCTCTTAGAGCCCTCCTGCACCAGGCCGTAGACCAAGCTGAACGCCCCCGTCGCCGTCAAGGCGAAGAGCAAAGTTATCCCCAGATTGAAGGCCACGCTCGAGGGGACGCCGGAGAGCTTGGTGAGGAGGGCCATCATCAGGTAGCCGAAGTAGTAGTAGCTGATGGCGAAATCTGACAGCCAAGGGTCGTGGGGCGGGAAGCGCTCGCTCCTGAGGCAGGCGTTGAGGAAGGCGAACTCCATGGGCTTCTCCGTGCCCATTATCTCCGGGTTATAGGCCCGGAAGAGGGCGAAGAGGGCGAAGGCCGAGGTGAAGATGAGCTCCTCGGCGGCGACTATCCGCTTGTTCCGACGCAGGAAGCCCGCCGCATTGTGATAACGGCCAAGATATGCTGAGCCTGCGGCCACCAGCAGGATGCAGAAGGCGATGCCTCCCCAGCTGTTGCGCAGGAAGCCGAAGGTGGCCAAGATCCACAGGGCGTAGCTGGTGAGCAGCAGCCCCAAGGGCTTGGCGAAGGCATAGCCCCTGTCGGGGAGGCCCCTGAAAAGCCACAAGGTCAGAGGAAAGGCCGCCAGGCCCAAAACCTCCATTATCAGCCACCAGGCTAGGACGGCGAGCATCGCTCCTCCTTCAACCTCCCCGAGCGCCAGGAGCTCTCGGGGAGATTAAGGTGACCCACAGCCCGGGCTCCCTTTCCAGCCATTTTCGCTTGTAGCGCCTCATCAGCCTGTCGAAGTCCCGCTTGAGCTTGAATTTGCGTCGATGCAGGGCGGCTTTGAAGACCCTCTTGGCCTGTTCAGGGTAGCGCTCCACCATCCGCTGGAAGGGAAGGGGCGGGATGGAATCCTCCTTGAGGTAATCGTAGATGAGCTGGCGATAGCCGGGGATGGATTCGAAGTCCTCCTCGGTGAAGATGCGCCGGAAGGTGCCGTACCTTGGCAGCGTGAAGATGCCCTCCTTAGGGTCAATGAGGACTCCGACGTCCCTGGCCTCCAGAAGCTCCGGGGGATATTCCTCCTCTGGAAGCTGGGGCTCCACGCCTTCCTCCCTGGCCTGTTGGGCCATGGTCTTGCCCGTGCTCTCCCACACGTGTTCGAAGATATAGTAGCGATAGAATTCCCTCATCTTCTCGGCCATCTCTCGCCCGGTGGCGAAGACCACCTCGTCGTCGCCAAAGAACTCCACGAAGGCGCGGTATATCTCCTCCTGAGCGGCCAGGGCCCTCTCCAGCTCCTCCTTGTCCAGGGCCAGTTCCGGCCATTCCTCCCGAACCCCCTCAGTCAGCTTCAGTATCTCCTCCTTCGCCTCGGGCGGGTATCCGGTGCTCACGCCCGAGAAGTAGTAGTGGTCATACCAGGGGACGATGCGGGAGAAGAGAAGCTGGCCGGGCACGAGGTTCTCGGCCACGAAGCCGGGGATGTTGGATTTGACGACGTATTCCCGCCCGCTCAGCAGCTCACGGGCCAGGATGGTATCCCTATCGAGGAGCTTCCTCACCTCGAACAGGCCCTCGATCACGTTTTTCCAGCGCAGAAGCTGCTGACAGACCTCCTCGGGCATCCCCTTTCGGCGTTCCTCCTCGACGAAAAGCTCCAGGGGCGTCTTCCCGCTGCGGGTGGGGCGTTCCAGAGCGAACCAATCGAAGAAATTGTCGAGCTCGTCCTCATCGGCGACGATGGTGCCCCCTGGCCCCACTCCGAAGCGCTCCTTGATGGCCTGCGTGAACTCCTCTTTGAAGCGATCGCTCCTGGCGAAATCCAGCACCCGTCCCTTGAGGTCGCCGGGGTCATATCTGGCCGCCGCCTTCTTCCCCCTCAATCGGTTCAAAATCCCTATCTCGTTCCCCTCTTAAACGCTGAAATACGAGAGCTTGCTCTCGGGTTTTGTCAACGGATTGCGAACGGATTAACGAATATGCCCGGCCTCCATCTGTTTACTTATCCGTCGACAGCCGACAGCCCCGCTCAAAGCTCAAATGCGCCAAGGCGCACTCCCAGGAGCCGGCTTTTTTTGGCCGACTTGGGCTTTCAGCCTGTGAATCCCCATTCGTAGGCTCTTCGGCGGTCAAGTCCGGCTGCACCGCTCACAGAGCGCGATTGAGTCGACAGTTTGGGCCGAAATCCCCTGGGAGACCCGCAAAAAGTGTCAACCGAATGCAAGCGTTCAATTGCTTTTTGCTTTTGTGCGTCACCAACAGCACCGCCAATTGTGTTACTGGTGCTGATCCATCCAACTTTGTAGCTGTAACTTGATCCCCTCCAGCTGCGTCAAGACATCATCAATGGCTAGTTTCACCGCGTCGTAAGGGGCGAGGACACGATCCCGTTCCTCGCGCAGGTTGCGTCTCTTGTCGGCTATGTCTCTGCGAGCCGCTCCTCGACCAGCCAAAGTGGCCCAGAAACCAGCTTGTACTCTGGCAGACCGCGCCTTGTAGCCGGCACGAATCGCCTTCATCTCAGCGTTGATTTCTCGCTTGACCTGCCTCAGCTCCTTTTGCATCTGGCGAATGGATGCCAAATGCTGTTTAGCCTCAGGAACAGTCTCCCATTTCCACCTGAGTTGCACGCCTTTCTTGAGGTCACCTTTGGCACCAATGATTTTCACAACACGCTTAGCATACTCATCTGCGCTTGGCATTTTTATCTCCTTTCCTGTCTCCCCACCCGCCACTTGTCGCCCATGATCACGCTGTACATGAAGAAGCTCGTGTAGGTCACTGCGTCAGTTCTGCTACTTTGTAAATCCTCACCTCCTCGTTCTCAAACACCACCTCCAGATAGCCCTCCGCAGCCATCCGATCGAACTTGGCTAGGCCGGCGGGGTCGTAAACGGCCCGCTCTAACTGGCCGATGTAGATGTAGGAGATTCGCAGCTCGCGGATGAGCTGGAGGGCGCGGGCGATGTCCTGGGTGTTGAAGAACTCGCGCA
>CAYYKQ010000027.1:0-20771 GCA_964440965.1 uncultured Anaerolineae bacterium
TGCGCCCCGCGGGCTCGAAGGAGTACGGCACCCGGGTGGAGGTCAAGAACCTCAATAGCTTCCGCTCGGTCAAGCTGGCCCTGGAGTACGAGATCGAGCGGCAAAAGCGGCTCCTGGAGGCGGGCGGGAAGGTGGAGCAGGAGACCATGGGCTGGGACGAATCGCGGGGCGTGACCGTCCTGCAGCGCACCAAGGAGTATGCTCACGATTATCGCTACTTCCCCGAGCCCGACCTGCCGCCCCTGGTCATCGAGCGGGAGTGGGTGGAGGAGATAAGGGCCAAGCTGCCGGAGCTCCCCGATGCCAAACGGGATCGCTTCATCGCGGATTATGGCCTTCCCCGTTACGATGCTGGCGTCTTAGTAGCCGATAGGGCGGTGGCCGATTATTTCGAGGCGTGCGTGCGGGCCGGCGCAGGGCGGGTCGAGCCCAAGGCCATCGCCAACTGGGTGACAGGAGAGCTCTTCCGCCTGATGAAAGCCCAGGGAGTGGAGATCGAGGAAGTGAGGATAACCCCTGACAGGCTGGTGGCCCTCATCGGCCTGGTGCAGGATGGAACTATAAATGTAACCGCCGCCAAGGAGGTCTTCGCTGAGATGTTCGCGACGGGGCGCGCCCCCGAGGAGATCGTCCGCGAGCGGGGCCTGGCCCAGATAAGCGACGTGGAGGCCCTCTCGCGGGTCGTAGACGAGGTCATAGCCGCCAACCCCAAGGCCGTGGCCGACTATCTGGCGGGCAAGGAGCCTGTCCTGCGGTTCCTGGTCGGCCAGGTGATGAAGGCCACCAGAGGCAAGGCCAACCCGAAGCTCGCAAACGAGCTTCTATTGGAGAAGTTGAAACAGGAACAAGGGCGTTCCTGATAAGCGCCGAAGAGGGCGCTTTTCGGTCGCCCCCCAAACTAAAGGAGGTTCAAATGATGAACAAAGAGGAGAGCCCCTATCAGATGGCGCTGCGGCAGTTCGACGAGGCCGTCAAATACCTCAAACTTAAGCGCGGCATCGTCGAATACCTGCGCTACCCCAAGCGGGAGTTGACCGTCAACTTCCCCGTCAAGATGGACGACGGCTCGGTGAAGATCTTTACCGGCTATCGGGTCCATCACAACATCGTTCTGGGTCCCGCCAAGGGTGGCATCCGCTACCATCCCGACGTCACTCTGGACGAGGTAAGGGCGCTGGCCATGTGGATGACCTGGAAGTGTGCCGTGGTGGGCCTCCCCTTTGGTGGGGGCAAGGGCGGGGTCGTCTGCAACCCCAAGGAGATGTCCGATCGGGAATTGGAGAACCTCACCCGCCGCTATACCACCGAGATATCTATCATGATCGGCCCTGAGATTGACATCCCCGCCCCCGACATGGGCACCAACGCACAGGTCATGGCCTGGCTCATGGACACCTACAGCATGCACAAAGGCTACTCCGTCCTCCCCGTAGTGACAGGCAAGCCGGTGAGCATCGGCGGCTCGCTGGGGAGAGCTGAGGCCACGGGACGCGGGGTGATGATCATCGCCCGCGAGGCGTGCAAGCATTTAGGCATGCCTTTCGAGGGCGCCACTGCAGTCGTCCAGGGCTACGGCAAAGTGGGTGCAGTCGCCGCTTACCTTCTGCACGACGCGGGCTGCAGAGTCATCGGCGTCAGCGATTCCAGGGGGGGCATTTACAACCCTAAGGGCCTCGATCCCCGCGACGTGCTGCGCCACAAAAAAGAAACGAAGTCGGTCGTCGGCTATCCCGGCGCCGATACCATCACCAACGAAGAGCTTTTAGAGCTTCCCTGCGACATCCTCATCCCCGCCGCCTTGGAAAAGCAGATAACTGAGAAGAACGCTGACAAGATTAAAGCCAAGCTCATCGTGGAGGGGGCCAATGGCCCCACCACCCCCGATGCCGATAAAATCCTGAGGGAGAGAGGAGTTTTCGTCGTCCCCGATATCCTGGCCAACGCAGGCGGGGTCACCGTCTCCTACTTCGAGTGGGTGCAGGGCCTCCAGTCCTTCTTCTGGAGCGAGGAGGAGATCAACTGCAAATTGGAGAAGATCATGGCTAAGAGCTTCGCCGAGGTCTGGGCGGTGGCGCAGGACAAGGGGATTGATATGCGCACCGCCGCCTTGGTGCGGGCCATTGATAGAGTGGCCGAGGCCATCTACATCAGGGGCATCTACCCTTAGCTCCTTCGCCATTGGTGAGGAGTCCTCGCCAGCTCTCCGCTGGGGCCTTGTGCAGCGAAGCCCGGGGGTAGGGGCGACCAGCCTGTCGCCTTTACTCCCGACCTGCTGCGGAGGCCCGCTGGCGAGGACTCCCTTTGCTGCGAAATCACCTTTAGGAACGCTATTTGCACATCGCATTGAAATGTGATACAATTTTGATAGATTGGAGTAACTTTCTTTCGATTTCGCACCTATTCCATGGAAGAGGGAGATAGTATGGCGCTCGATAAGGAGGAAAAGAAGGCCCTAATCGAGGAATACCGGATCCATCCTGCGGACACCGGCTCGCCGGAGGTCCAGATCGCCCTGCTGACCGCCAGGATAAATCGTCTAGTCAAGCACCTCAAAGTTCACAAGCATGATGAGCATTCACGGCGCGGATTGCTGAAGATGGTTGGGCAGCGTCGGCGAAGTTTAAGATACCTGGCTCGGAAGTATCCTGAACGCTACAGGACACTGGTAAACCGGCTGGGACTTCGCAAGTAGGGCTAAATGTTTGAAAACGAACGAGTAGGAGGCGCAACCGACTACTCGTTCAGCACATTTAGCGTAATCATAGGCCGATTATATCGATGCGAGATCGGGCAGGAGGCCTAGAGGCGATGACAAATCCTGAGTAAGCTGTTCGATCACCGGGATTTGACCCGATCTCAGCAGGAGGTAAATACGAATGGAACGAGAATTCACTGCCGTTGTTGGAGACTGCCCTATCACTATCGAGACCGGTAAATTGGCCGGTCAAGCCGGTGGAGCGGTCACTGTGCGTGTTGGAGATTCTCTCATCTTGGCCACAGCCACAGCTTCCAAAGAGGTACGCGAGGATATCGATTTCTTTCCCCTCACCGTGGACTTCGAGGAGAGGCTCTATGCCGCTGGACGCATCCCTGGCAGTTTTTTCCGCCGCGAGGGACGCCCCCATGACGAGGCCATCCTCATCTGCCGTTTGGTAGATAGGCCCCTGCGCCCCCTCTTCCCCCCGGACCTCCGCAATGAAGTCCAGATCATCATCACCACTCTCTCCGCTGATCCCGAACACCAGTTGGACATCCCTTCCATCGTCGGCGCCTCGGCGGCGCTCACCATCTCCGATATCCCCTTCGATGGCCCTGTGGGTGCGGTGCGGGTGGGCTATATCGACGGAAAGCTGGTCATTAATCCCACTATCTCCCAGATGGAGAGGAGCAAACTGGATCTGAAGGTGGCTGGCACCTCTGATGCGGTGATCATGATGGAGGCAGGAGCTGACGAGGTGCCTGAGGAGGTGATCATAGAGGCCGTCAAGGCAGGACATGAGGCCATGCAGCCCATCATCGAGCTCCAGGAGGAAATGCGCCGGGAGATAGGAAAGCCCAAATTTGAGTACCAGCCCTTCAGGGTGAGCGACGAGGTGCGCCAGGCTGTCAGCTCCCGCCTGGATGGACGCCTTGAGGAGATAATCACCACCATCACTACCAAGGACGAACGCAATAAAGCTTTGGAAGCCTTGCGAAGCGAATTATTGGCCGAGTTAGGGGAAAAGTATGAAGAGTGGGAAATCGAGAGGGCCTTCGATGAGCTCTTACGAGCCGAGATACGTCGGATCATCCTGGATAAGGGCATTCGCCCCGATGGACGCGCCCCCGATGAGATAAGGCCCATCCACTGTGAGGTGGGCTTGGCACCACGAGCCCATGGATCGGGCCTCTTCACCCGCGGGGAGACCCAGGTTTTGACCATCGCCACCTTAGGAATGCCCAGCGAGGAGCAGCAGCTGGACGATCTGAGCCCTGAAGAGACTAAGCGCTACATCCACCACTATAACTTCCCACCCTTCAGCACAGGCGAGACCCGACCGATGCGCGGCCCCGGCCGAAGGGAGATCGGCCACGGAGCACTGGCTGAGACGGCTCTGCGCCCCATGATCCCTCCTGAAGAGGAGTTCCCCTACACCATCCGCCTGGTATCTGAGGTCCTTTCCTCCAATGGCTCCACCTCCATGGCCAGCGTCTGCGGCTCCACCCTGGCTCTGATGGATACAGGGGTCCCTATCAAAGCCCCGGTGGCTGGCATCGCCATGGGCTTGGTGAAAGAGGGCGATAGATACCGCATCCTTACCGACATCCTGGGGATCGAAGACCACATGGGCGACATGGATTTCAAAGTGGCGGGCACGCGACGGGGCATCACCGCCCTCCAGGTCGACCTCAAAATCAAAGGGCTCGATTACGAGATCATGGCCGAGGCTTTAGAGCGAGCTCGCCAAGCGCGGTTCTTCATCCTGGATAAGATGTTGGAGACCATCCCTCGGGTCCGGCCTGAGCTTTCTCCCCTTGCGCCGCGTATCATCACCTTCAAGATAGACCCCGAGAAGATAGGGGTGGTCATCGGCCCTGGCGGGAAGACCATCCGCCACATCATCGAAGAGACGGGCGTGGAGATCGACCTGGAGGACGATGGGACCGTCTATATTGGATCTCCAGACGCGGCCAGCGCCCGCAAGGCGCGGATGATGATCGAGGAGCTGGTGGAGAAGCCGGAGATAGGCAAAATCTACACGGGTAAGGTGGTGCGCATCACGGATTACGGGGCCTTCGTGGAGATCCTGCCCGGCCAGGAGGGCTTGGTTCACATCTCCCAGTTGGCTGACCATTACGTGTCCAACGTGAGGGACGTGGTTCGAGTTGGCGACAAGATCATGGTCATGGTCACGGATATAGACCACGATGGCAAGATCCGACTCTCCCGCCAAGCTGTCTTGGAAGGGTGGACGCCGGAGGAGGCTCGAAGGCATGATCATAGAGCAGGCCGCAGGCCATATAGTCCGCGTAGCGTTGGGAGCCGCGCCCGCCGTCGTTAGTCCTCGGCTTCCCTGAGATGACCATGTCGAGGAAATGGAGCGATTCCACAAAACGCTCTGTGATCATTGGCATCGGGATAGCCCTGGCCCTGCTCATTTACCGATTCAGGTATATCATCCCTCCTTTCCTCATCGCTGTCATGCTCGCCTATATCCTCAACCCCCTGGTGAAATTTTTGATGGTCAGAGCCAAGCTGCCTCGCACGGTGGCCGTGATCCTCATCTACCTTGTCCTCATCGCTGCCATCGGCGTAACCTCCGCCATCTTCGTCCCCAACCTCGTTGAGCAATTCAGAAGCATAAACCTGGACCTGGAGGGGATCGCTGCAAGCGTCAGCCGTTTCTTCGAACAGCCCATCCTCATCTACGGGTTCTCGGTTGAATTCTCGGAC
This sequence comes from uncultured Anaerolineae bacterium, assembly GCA_964440965.1. Lineage (GTDB taxonomy): Bacteria > Chloroflexota > Anaerolineae > CAYYKQ01 > CAYYKQ01 > CAYYKQ01. Next base: position 5,435 of record CAYYKQ010000027.1, read on the forward strand.
ATCTACAAAGGGGTGAGCAGCGCCTTAAGAAGCATCGCTTCCCCTTTCGTCTCCCATACCATTTCCTTCCTCATCGACGTGGCTTCGAGTGCGGCCTGGCTTCTCTTCATCCTGGTGATCTCCTTCTATCTGCTCAAGGATGCACAGAAGATCGGCTCCTACCTGGAAGGTTTGGTCCCCCCTGCGCATCGAAAGGATGTGAGGCGCCTGGCGAAGGAGGTGAATGCCGTATGGAGCGCCTTCCTCCGTGGCCAGCTCATCCTCTGTGCTGTGGTGGGATTCGTGGTCTGGGTTGTCCTGTGGATCGTTGGGGTGAGGAATTCATTGGTCCTGGGCATAGTGGCAGGCGTCCTGGAGGTCATCCCCAACATCGGGCCGGCCGTGTCGGCCATCCCCGCCGTGCTTATCGCTTTCTTCCAGGGTTCCTCCCGTTTAAACATCCCTAATAGTTGGTTCGCCCTCTTAGTCATCGGCTTATATATCCTCATTCAGGAACTGGAGAACAAATTTTTAGTGCCTTACATCATGGGCCGTAGCCTCAGGCTCCATCCCTTGGTGGTCCTTGTAGGGGTCATCGCTGGAGCCAGCCTCGCAGGCCCCCTGGGCATCTTCCTGGCAGCCCCCATTTTGGCTACAGCGCGGGTTTTGGGCAGTTACGCCCATCGTAAGCTATTGGATTTAGAGCCCTTTGAGGAAATGGGCGAAGTGAGAAGTAAGGAGTGAGAAAGGCGGGAATTGTCTCCTTGGTTATCATCGCCGCCTTCCTGTTCTCCCCTCCCTGGTCCATTTCAGGGAAAGCCAACCTTGTCGGATACGCCATCTGCCACCAGATGGCATCCCATTCCTATCACCCAGGGGGCAGGCAGTTGCCCATGTGTGCCCGCTGCACCGGCATCTACTTGGGTATCCTCCTGAGCCTAATCGTGCTATGGGCCACACGTGGGCGAGCGAGCAGTTTGCCACCGGGCAGAGTGTTGGCAGTCCTGGTGATCTTCATCGCCCTGATGGCTATAGACGGCTTGAATTCCTACCTGCCCTTCCTCCTCGGCTTACCACGCCTTTACCAGCCACGCAACATCTTCCGTCTGGTCACGGGCACCTTGAATGGCCTGGCCTTGGGCGTCATCATCCATCCCCTATTCAATCTCACCCTCTGGAAGGAGGCCGATCCCGAGAAGGCGATCCGCAACCTCCGTGAACTGAGCTTCCTCCTCCCTCCTGCAGCCCTGCTCGTTTGGGCCGTTCAATCCCAGCTGGGCTTTCTGTTTTACCCCTTAGCCATCCTGAGCGTGTTAGGCGTGTTAACCATCCTCACAGTGCTCAACACCATGATCCTCTTGATCCTAACCCATCGGGAGCAGAGAGCTGCGAGCTGGGGAAACGCCTTCTGGCCCATGATGATTGGGCTGGCAGCTGCCCTCTTGGAGATCGAGGCCATAGTCTTAGTGCGGGTTGCCTTAAGCTGGCGATGGGGGCTGTCACCTTAAAATCCCTCCCCCGGTCAGATAAGCCTTGAACTTGGCCGATGAATTGTCCTTTCGCCCGCTTTTGTGGTAAAATATGACCGTGAGAAGATGAGCGAGAGGCAGCTTAAGGACTTATTGCAAACCCTCCCTGCCAAACCCGGCGTCTATTTGATGAAGGACAAGAGGGGAGAAGTGATCTACGTCGGGAAGGCGGTGAATCTCAGGAGCCGGGTGCGTTCCTATTTCCATACCTCGGCCGGCCACTCCCCTAAGCTGCGACGTATGGCAGCGAAGGTCGCCGATGTGGATTTCATCGTCACCGACTCCGAGGTAGAGGCCCTTATTCTGGAATGTAACCTTATCAAAGAGTACCGGCCAAGATATAACGTCCGCCTGAAGGACGACAAGCGCTATCCCTACATCAAGGTCACTTGGCAGGACGATTTCCCTCGTATTTATGTCACTCGCCGCCTGGAACAGGATGGGGCGAGGTATTTCGGTCCCTATGCCTCGGCCGGCGCAGTCCATCAGACCCTGGACCTCCTGCGCAAGATCTTCCCCTATGCCACCTGCGGGCGCAAGATCACCGGCCGGGATGAGCGAGCTTGCCTCTATTACCACCTCGGCCGCTGTCTGGCCCCTTGCATCGGCGCTGTCTCCAGAGAGGAGTATCGAGGCATGATCGAACAGCTATGCCTCTTCCTGGAAGGCAGAACGGAGAGGGTGCTGGCTGATCTGAAGGCCAAGATGAAAGCGGCGGCCGAGAATTTAGAGTTCGAGCGCGCGGCTCTCCTCCGCGATCAGATGAGGGCGGTGGAAAAAGTCACCGAGGGACAGAAGGTGGTCTCATTAGCCGGCGGCGACAGAGATGTCATCGGCTGGGCCCGAGAGAACGGCGAGGCCTGTGTCCAGGTCTTCTTCATCAGGGAGGGAAAGCTCATCGGCCGCGATTACTTCATCCTGGAAGGGGCCGATGAGGAAGATTCCAAGGAGGTCCTGAGCTCCTTCATTAAGCAGTTCTACAATAAGGCCACTTTCATCCCCCCGGAGATCCTCCTCCCTCAAGAGATCGAGGGAACCTCCACCATCCAGCGGTGGCTGGGGGGCAAGCGGGGAACCGAGGTGACCCTGAAGGTGCCACGGGAGGGCACAGGGAGGGAGTTGGTGGAGATGGCCGCTGAAAACGCAGCCGAGACTTTGGCAGCTTTGAGAAGCCAGAGGTCAATGGAGGAGAGCCGCAACGTGCAGGCCCTGGCAGAGCTGCAGGAGTACCTTAAGCTGGAGAGGGCGCCCACCCGCATCGAAGGCTACGACATCTCCGACATCCAGGGCAAATCAGCCACAGGAAGCATGGTGGTCTTCGTCAAGGGCGCGCCCAGAAAGAGCGAGTATCGACGCTTTAAAATCCGCACCGTAGAGGGGATCGACGATTATGCTATGCTGCAAGAGGTGCTGAGGAGAAGGCTTAAAAGGGCAGAGCGGGAGAAATCGGGGACTTGGACCTTGCTGCCCGATCTAATCGTCGTTGATGGAGGCAAGGGGCAGCTTAACGCCGCCTTAGAGGTGCTGGCGGAGTTCGGATTGGATAAGCAGATCCCCATCGTCGGTTTAGCCAAGCGCCGGGAGGAGGTATTCATCCCGGAGAGCTCTCGCCCGCTTATACTTCCCCCGGGCTCACAGGGCCGCTTCCTGCTCCAGCGTATCCGCGATGAAGCCCACCGCTTCGCCATAGGTTACCACCGCAAGCTGCGCCGCAAGGAGAACCTGGCCTCCATCCTGGAGGAGGTGCCAGGCATCGGCCCGGCACGCCGAAAGGCTCTGCTTAAACGGTTCAGCTCTATCGAGGCCATCCGAAAGGCCACGGTAGAGGAACTGGCTGCTATCCCGAATATGAATGCGCCCTTAGCAGAGCGGCTGAAGGAGTATCTCAGTTAACCATGGCCGAGAAGCTCCTGTTCCCAGGACAAGGGGCGGACGAGAAAGTCATCATCTTTGAGAGGAAGCATTGGTACCTTCTCTACCAATGGCTCAGGCTGCCTGTCGCGATCCTATTGCTCTTCGCCTTGATCGCCTGGATGTTAGGCCGAATTCCATCTCTCCCGCGGGTGGTCCTGGCCCTTCCAGGAACAGCGATCCTGATGCTGACGCTATGGATCGCCTGGCGCGCAGCGGATTGGGAAAACGACCGCTACATCGTGACCGACAAGCGCGTCATCCACATCGAGAAGGTGCCATTCATCCGGGAGAAAAGGGACGAAGCCCCCTTAGGGATGATCCAGGATGTCAGCGTAGAGATGAAGGGCTTGATGCCCAACCTGCTCTACTTCGGCAACGTGATCATCCAGACCGCAGGCACCTTAGGCACTGTCCGCTTCATAGGGATCAGGAAGCCACGCAAGGCCCAGGCCCAGATATTGGCCTTGGTGGAGCAGATCAAGGGGTACCCCCTCAGGGCAGGGGAAGAGGAGGAAGACCTTAACACCGTCCGTCGAATAGTCGGCCTTCCCCCAGTGGAGCCCAAGCCTCTGCCCCCAACCGCTGAGGGGTTGCGCTGGGAAAGCGAAAGGGCAAGGCGGGAGCAGATACCCGAGGTGCTTAAGAGAATGCTCTTTCCCAAACCCATCTTCGGGGAAGACCAGATCATCTGGCGCAAACATTGGTGGATCCTGTTCACCCAGTTGATATCCCCATCGTTGATCCTTCTCACAGTGATCGCCATCTGGGTGGCCATCGGCATTTTTCATAGGTCGATCATCGTCTGGGCGGATCTCCTCTTAGGCATCTCTCTGGTGATCATAGGGCTAAGGATCGCCTGGCTGGTTATCGACTGGCGAAATGACCTCTATGTCGTGACTAACGAGCGAGTCATCGACATCGAGAAGGTGCCCTTCCGCTACGAGCACCGCAGGGAGGCTGGCCTGGACAAGATCCAGGATGTGCGCTACCTGCAACCTAATATCATCGCCAGGATCCTCGACTTCGGCCATGTGCGCTTGGAGACAGCAGGGGAGATAGGGGAATTCACCTTCGACTCCGTGCCCCATCCCAGGCAGGTCCAGGTCGAGATATTTAAGCGGCTGGAGCGATTTCGGCGGAGGGCAGAGCAGGAGCGGGCGAACGAATTCCTTAAGTGGTTGGCCCGCTACCACCGAGGGATAATGACCAAAAACGAAGCCAAATAGGCTGAGCACGAGGTTGCGCAGCCAGGAAAACACTGATACAATCAAGCTCGGGAAGGAGGTGAAAGATGTCACTGATAAGATGGGAGCCCTTCGAAGAAGAGCTGGCCGCCATGAGGGAGGCTATGGACCGTCTAGAGGAGGCCTTCTTCGGACCTCGAAGGAGGTGGCCGACCCCCGTAGGGGTCAGCTTCCCCGTCGATATGTACGAAACCGATGAGAACGTGATCGTTGAAGCCGCACTCCCTGGGATCAAGCCGGAGGATGTGGACGTTACCATCACTGGCGACACCCTGAGGATTAAAGGGGAAGCCAAAGCTGAGAGGGAGATAAGGCGGGAGAATTACATCCGCCAGGAGCGTCGCTATGGGGCCTTCTCCCGCTCCATTTCCCTGCCCTCTGGCCTGGAGACCGATAAAGCCGAGGCCACCTTCGAGAACGGCATCCTCAAGCTGACCATCCCTAAGGCTGAGGCGGTCAAGCCCAAGGTCATCGAAGTTAAGGTCAAGAAGTGATGACAAGCGGAAAGGGCTGAGGGCACCCTCGGCCCTTTCCGCTTTTACCTTGAGGCAGAAGCAGCGCTATATCTACTGAGAATGCCCTGACTTTCCCTTTGCCTCCCCTTCGGTCAGAGCTTCCTCGAAGATGGCCAGTCCCTCCTCAACCGTCTCCTTATCGATGTTCAGGGCAGGCATGATGCGGATTGTGCTAAGGCCACATCCCAAGAGGAGCAAGCCCTTCCTGAAGGCCCTCTGCAGGACATCATCGCGCAGCTTGGAGGCCGGTTCCTTGGTCCTTCTATCCTCCACCAGCTCGATCCCGATCATTAGCCCCTTGCCCCTCACATCGCCTATGCTCGGATGACGGGCCTTCATCTCATTCAAGCGATCCATTATCCACTGCCCCATGCGCGCTGCGTTTTCCATGAGACCGTCCTCCAGGAGCTTGATCGTGGCGAGGGCTGCCATGCAGCAGACGGGATTGCCTCCGAAGGTGCTGGCATGCGAGCCGGCCTCCCAGGTCATCAGGGATTTCCTGGCCACCATCGCCCCTAAGGGCATGCCTGAAGCGATGCCCTTGGCGAGGCAGATGATGTCGGGCACCACCCCCCAATGCTCGATGGCACACATCTTTCCCGTGCGGCCCATCCCTGACTGCACCTCATCGACCACGAAGAGGATGCCATACCTCTCGGCCAGTTCTTTGAGCCGAACATGGAACTCCGGCGGGGGCACAATGTAGCCCCCCTCACCCTGGATGGGCTCCACAAAGATGGCCGCCACCTCCTCCGGAGGGAGGACTGTGTGGAAGAGGGTCTCTTCGATGTAGCCTACACAGGCGATGTCGCAATCCGGATATTCCAGGTTAAGAGGACAGCGATAGCAGTAGCCGTAAGGGGCATGGGTTACACCGGGCAGAAGGGGGGCAAAGCCCCTCCTCTGGACCGATTTGCTGGCCGTCAGGGCCAAGGAGCCCATGGTGCGGCCATGGAAGCTGCCCAAGAAGGCCAAGAAACGGGGGCGACCGGTGTAGTAGCGGGCCAATTTGATGGCCGCTTCGATAGCCTCAGTGCCGGAGTTGGTAAGGAAGACCTGCTTCAGCTCATCGCCAGGCGTGATAGAGATGAGCTTCTCCGCCAACTCGATCTGCTGGGGATAGTAGAAATCCGTCCCTGAAATATGGATGAACTTCTCAGCCTGCTCCTGGATGGCCTTGACCACAGCCGGGTGGGAGTGCCCAGTGATGCAGACGGAGATCCCAGCGTTGAAGTCGATGTAGCGGTTGCCGTCCACGTCCCAGACGATAGAGCCCTTGCCATGGTCCATAACAAAGGGGTAGGAACGAGTGTAAGAGGGGGAGATGGCTGCGGCATCCCTCCTGATCCAGGCCCTAGCCTTAGGGCCGGGGATCTTCCTCGTATCCTCCATCTACCTCCCCCCTTGCTCGTACCCCAATGCGCTTTTCACCAATTCCACCACATCGGGGAAATCGATGCCCAATCGCTTGAGGGTCTCTAAGGTGGGGATGCCATTGAGGGTCCAACCTCGGCGCTTGTAGACGGCGTCCATCAGCTTCTCATACTGCTCCTCACGGTAGGCCCGCAGGGCAGCTATCTTCTCCTCGGTGGTCTTCCCCTCAGGGTCAAAACCTACCAGCTCCCTGAGCTGCCTGTCATAGCGTTCGGCCCGCGATTCATACTCCTCGACCGTCACCGGCCCCATGGCGCGATAGGGGATAGCGTCGTGTTCGCGAGTGCCGAACCCCATCTTCAAGTTAAAGACCCGTTGGAAATTGTAGACCCTCTCGGACATAGTGATCAGATCTTCAGCGGTCACCTTCCGCCCGGTCACCCCTGAGAACAGTTCCACGTAGTTCTGCACATGCTCCGGCACCTTAGCTGGCTCGTCCGTCTGGTCATTGTCGGGCGGGACGATGTCATTCCAAGGCAGCTTGCAAAGGCCACACAGCCCGAACCAGGTCCGCCACATGGGGAAGTAGTGAAGGGCTTCAGCCTTGTCCTTGAAAGTCGGTATCTGCTTCGCCACCATGTCCATGAAGATCAACCAGGCCTCGTCGTGCTGGGGACCCTTCAACGCCAGGCCGTAACCGCCCTGCTGAGCCAACGATTCCTTGGTCACATACTCTGAGAACTCTAACCCTTTAGCCTCCATACCGATGTCTTGGAGGAATCGAGGATCGGCTCCATACTTCTCAGTGAATATCTTTTTCATGCGGCGGACCCCTTGGCCAGCGATCAAGCCAAACCCCTCGCCCCGCCCCATCTGATGGAGCAGCTCGATAACGGCATCAGCATTGCCGAAATTCAGCTCCAGTCCGCCGGTGATTTCTCTGTTGAGGATACCAGCTTCGTAACACTCCATCACGAAGGCGATCGAAGTGCCGAAAGAGATGGTATCCAAGCCATAGGTATCACAGTAGAAGTTGATCTCCAGGATGGCCTCGGGGTCGAATATGCCGCAGTTAGCGCCGCAGCCAGCGATAGTCTCGTACTCCGGGCCATCGACGCTCACCACCTGTCCTTTGTATGGCCCCGTCTTGACCACATATCCGTCTACGGCATGGGAACAGCTGAGAGTACATCCGTACCAACAGCCATCGAAGAGGCCCTGGGTGAATCTTTTCCTCCATACCTCCCCTGTGATCTTCCTCGCCTCTGGATGCGACCCAAACTTAAAGTTATGTACCGGCAGGAGGTCGTAGTCATTCATGATTCCCACTAGGTAAGGGGTGCCCACCTCGCGCATGTTGTTCTGCACAGGATCGTAATCATGGATCTCCTTGTGCATCTTGGTGCCCACCCTGATGATGCGCTCCAGATCTGCCGGATGATTGGAATCGCCCTTCACCCCGCTGTACTTGACCACCAGAGCCCTGATCCTCTTGTCCCTGAAGACGGTCCCGATCCCTCCGCGGGCTGCCTGCTTGAAGCGCACGCACCTGCGGCGCGGATCGTACCAGCTGAAGTTGAGGCAGCCGATAAGGGTGTGTTCCGCTCCCCTTCCAGTAGAGACGGAGGAGATATCACGCCTCTCCCGCTCCGAATCTGCATACCTTTCCACCATCTGTTCCCCGATCAGATGGCTGTCCACGGGCTCTTCAGGAGCCTCCTCGATGGTTACCTTCCCCTCATTCCCATCGATGAAGACGATCACATCCCTCTCGGCCTTGCCTTGGATCTCGATGGCATCCCACCCTGCGAATTTGAGAAGCGGCCCAAAGTAACCGCCCACATTGCAGTCCATCACCGAGCCGGTGAGCGGAGAGAGGCTCACCACGGCCGATTTCCCTGCACCGGGGTACTGGGTGATCCCGCCGATGGGGCCGGAGGCTATGATTATCTCGTTCTGTGGATCGTTCCACTTGGTGTCGCCGGTCACCGCATTCCACAGGAGCCAAAGGCCGAAGCCCCTGCCCCCAATGAAGATGTCCTTCATCTGCTGGGTCACAGGTTTGCTGGCAATGGTGTTGTCGGAGAGGTTGAGGTAAAGGGTCCTGTTGGCATAGCCCCTCTCGACCTCCCTCAGCTCGTACCCGAATTCGGCGAGCACCTTGCGAATGCCCTCGTCGCCCATATTACAGTCCCCTTTCAGGACCCACGAGCGCGGCTACTTCTTCAGGTAGCCATCGGCGTAGATGACCTTGTTCTCCAGAACCTGGACGGTCTTCCAGATGGCCACTTGCTCAGGATCATCCATGTCCACCAGGGACGGATCCGGCTCCTCCATAGCCGCCACAGCGTCGTATATGTTGAGCAGGAGTTTGCCCACCGGGGTGCTATCGTCTCTCTCCTCAATAATCCTGATGAACTCATTCTGCTTCTTGTCCCAGGGATTAGCGATGGCGGCATCCAATCCAGCGGCCATAAGCATCACTAAGTAAGTGCGATTGATCAGACTTCGAAGCTCCCAAGGCACGTTGTTAGAGATGTTAGACAATCCCACCACAGTCATGGGGGGAGGATCGGTCAGCTGCTTGAAGTAACGAAGGGCCTCCACCGTCTGGGGGGCATAGTCTTGCATGCCCTGCACGGTCAACACCAGAGGGTCAAGGTAAAGGTCCTCCATAGGGATGCCCAACTCCACGGCCTTAGGGATCAATATCTCCATGGCTATCTTCGCTCGCTCTTCAGCGGTGGGAGGAACGGTCTTCTTCATGGTAAGAGCGATGACCTTGGCATTATACTTCGCAGCAAGGGGCATGATCTTTTCCAAGCGCTCCGGATCGGCGGAGGTGGAGTTGATCATGGGCTGCTTCTTGCAGCGTTTCAAGCCGGCTTCGAGGGCGGCGACGTTGGTTGTGTCTAAGCAGAGGGGGACATCGACGACCTCCTGCACGACGTCAACGATCCATTCCATGACCTCGACCCCGTGTTTCTTCTGGGGGCCGATGTTGAGGTCAAGCATGCCTGCCCCGTGCTTGACCTGGGAGATAGCCCTTTTCTGGATGAACTCCGCGTCCCTCTCCTCGATAGCCTTCCGCACCGCATCGGTGCCGATAGTTATATTCTCACCAATAACTAACAGCATTTTCCTCTCCCTCCGGTTAGAAATTGTAGGACAATATCACCTGGCCTCGGGGGCGCCTGGCCCCCTTGATCTCGTAGCCTGCCTTGGTCAGTATCCTCCTGACGGATAAACAAGCGGGCGAATCATCGGGCAGCTCCAGCAGTGATCTCCCGTTTAGGTTGTACTCCTCCACGTTGGGATCGTAATCTATCTTCCCCAGGTAAATTCCATCTATGGATCGGATGTGCTCCTCCAACCCCTCCTTAAACCTATGGTTCCCCACCAGGTAAAGGTGGGTGTAATGGATCCCTATCGCCTTGGCGATCCTCTCAACCCTCTCTATGTGTTTTAGGGATTTCAAGGAGGGGTCCAATAGCACAAATAGATCATCCACATCTGAGAATACTTTCCTGTTCAAATGCTCCAGGCCAGCTGGCGAATCGATCAGCACATTCGCATAGTTCTTAGCCAACCTGGGGATATTCACTTTAAGCAGCTCATCGGGAACGCAGTAGCAGCCCTTTGTTAGCTTCGTTCCCAAGGTGATCAGATCGAACCTCTCACCCTCGTACAGGCATTCGGCCTGAAGGAGATACCTCATCCGCTCCGGAAGGGCCATGGAGGGGTCTTTCCCGCTCCTCCTCTCCTCGATGACATCGTAAAGCGCGCTCGAAACGGTCCTCACTTTCTCCTTCTCCAAGTTCACCCCTACCATCTCAGGCAAGCACTGATCGGGGTCAAGATCGATGAGCAGCAACGGAGGGTGCAGGTATCTGGCAACCAAGGCTACAAAGGTCGATTTTCCAACTCCTCCTCTTCCCGTAGCAACTATTTTCTTAGCCATTTCACCTCGCTCAACGGATAAGATTGCTCCCCCGCAACCCCTCTCTGTACACTGAATGAAATCGCTTGCGAGTCATGAGATAGCAATGCCCTGCTTCCTCAGAAGCCTCATCACCGAAGGGTACTGGCTCAAATCGGTATGAGGAAGGAAGAGAGCAGCATTAAATTCGTCGAAGAAGGTGTTATCGGCGCTCAGCTCCAGGTAGGTCATCTTCTCGGCACTTGAGATGCCACACACCCCATTCCCCGCGTGCAGAGAAGCGGCGGGTTTGGGCGTCAGCCGCCAACGGCATATGCCGTTACGGGCATTAGGCTATTCCTTCCAGTGCTTTTGAGCTCTTTCGAATATCTCTTCTATCGTCTGTCCCTCATAGAGCCGCCGAGAGATTTCCACATAGTCGGTGGGTTCACGGTGAAGCAAAGTAAGGAATCTGAGGGCGGCGGCAGGGCCAAGGGCCTTGTTTAAGGCTTCTATCCCCCTGATCCTAACCTCTGTGTCATCCATTATTCTCACCTTCTCCATCATCTCGCCTCCTGTCTAATGTAATCTACCGGGTTCATGACCCCCATCTCAAGTTTCAATCGTTTAGCCTGCTTGATTAGTCTGTCATCGCAGGTTAGGAAAACATCGGCGCCGATATAAGAGGCACATGCCAGGTGGACGGCGTCTTTGGCTGAAAGCCCTCCCTTTTTCTGAAATGATTTAGCGAGCTTATAGATTTCTTCCTCTGGACCTATCCGTACTTTGCAAAGAGCAGCGAGGCGAAGGACCTCGTATTTTCGTTCCGGGAAGGGACAGAGTGTCGTCTCATCCTCATGCATAAAAGACCAAACCAAGCGCACTTTGCCTTCCTCCGCCCTTATGAATATCTCCTGACACGCTAAAGCCTCCATTCGGATCCTTATCTGTCGAGGGTCATCAAACCCTCTTTGAAAGCAGTTGTAGTCCAGGTAAATTAAATCCATTCCAAACTACCTTGTACTTTAACACTCCGCTTTGAAATTTTATGCGAGATCGCTTGCGAGTCATGAGATAGCAATGCCCTGCTTCCTCAGAAGCTTCATCACCGAAGGGTACTGGCTCAAATCGGTATGGGGAAGGAAGAGAGCAGCATTAAATTCGTCGAAGAAGGTGTTATCGGCGCTCAGCTCCAGGTAGGTCATCTTCTCGGCTATCTCATAAACCTTACGGCGCATGTCGCGGCAGAGGAGGGCGGTGTAGGCCCCCAGGATGGAGGTGTTGCCCAGGAACTTGAACCTGTCCCAGGGCATGTCCGGCAGCAGTCCGATCTGGATGGCCTTCTCGACGTTGATGTGCTTGCCGAAAGCCCCGCCGATGAGGACCTGCTCGACCTCAGCCAAGCTTACCCCCACCCTGCGCGCTAAGACTGTAACCCCCGCGCGGACAGCGGCCTTGGCCCGCATCAAGTTGGCGATGTCCACCTCGGTGATGACGATATCCTTCCCCCTTTCCGTCTCCCCAGCCCAAGCGACGACGTATTCAGGGCCGTGCCTCCCCCTCCGCACCCGTGGCGTGTCCAAGCTCAAGTTGATCTTACCAGCCTTATCAATTACCCCAGTGATGAACATCTCGGCCAGAAGCGAGATCAGCCCTGAACCACAGATGCCCTTGGGAGGGGCATCTCCGATGGTGTCATAGGTTGGCTCGAAGGTATTGGAGTTGATCCATACCTCCTCGATGGCGCCGGTGGTGGCCATCATCCCATCCTCCACCCCAAACCCTTCGAAGGCGGGGCCAGCCGAGCAAGCACAGCTGATCAGCCAATCGGCGTTGCCTAAGACGATCTCACCATTGGTGCCGATGTCCATGAAGACCGTCAGCTTATCGGTGGCGAAGAGCCCTGAGCTGAGCACGCCGGCAGTGATATCGGCCCCTACATAGGCCCCAACCCCCGGCAGGCAATCTATAGTGGCCTGGGGATTGATCTTGACCCCTATCTCCTCCGCCGTGACGGGCAGGGGGTGGGTCATGGTGGGGATGTAGGGCTCATAGCGGATGAATTTGGGGGGCAGGCCCAAGAACAGATGGATCATCGTCTCGTTGCCAGCCACAGTCATCCGGTATATCTCCTCCAGGTCTACTCCGTTGCGGTGGCTCAGCTCCATCAGGAGGCTGTTGATGGTCTTGACCACTAAGCTCTGGAGGTGCTGCAGCCCCTCCTTCCTCTTCTCGGAGTAGATGATCCTGGAGATGATATCCTCGCCACAGGCCGTCTGGCCGTTGTAAGCCGAGGCGATGTCGACGACCTTCCCGCTGAGCAGGTCCACTAAGTAGACGACATTGGTGGTAGTCCCGATATCCACGGCGACACCGAAGGAGCTGCCTGTCTGGTCGCCTGGCAGAAGGTCTATCAGCCGTAAGGGGGCATGGTCTACCATTCCCATATCGAGGACAGCTGTCACCTTCCAATCCGCCTGACGCAGGGTGCTTGCCATTTTCCTCAGCAGGGGAAGGCTGACCGATACCTCGTCCTGGATGCCATGCTGCTTAAAGAGTTCTCGCTTCAAGCGTTCGAAATCGCTGGTCTGGTCAGCCAAGCTGGGGGGTTCGATGTCCAGGAACAACTTGCGAACAGTCGGCTCCCTTCGCCAATCGCATCTAACGGGCAGGACGACCTCCTCGGGAGCCCTCTCAACGGAGACCACACGTTTTATCTTCGCCTTAGGGGGGATGAAGACGACCACATCGCCCTGGATGGTCGCCTGGCAGGCTTGCACATAGCCCTGCTCCAGCTCCTCAGGCGAGAGGTAGGCAGTGTGTGGCTGCTTAACCGGCCCATGCTTGACCAAGACCTTACAACGGCCACAACGCCCCTGTCCACCGCAGGGCAAGGGCATCTCCAGGCCAGCTCGGCTGGCAGCATCCGCTATAAGCGTGCCGGCCTCAACTTCCACAGATCTCCCAGAAGGCTCAAAAACGACGACGTATTTACCCATAGATCTCCCTCAGATCACGCCAAATGCAACCTTCGCCCTATCCTGATAGCTAAAGCTATCAAGGGCTCCAAGAACCCGCCGCTCTTGAAGACGAAATAGGCTGAGAGGATGCCGATCAGAGTGCCCACGGCGACATCGGAGGGATAATGGACTCCGCAGTAGATCCGAGCGAAGGCGAAAAGGGCAGCGAGAACGTACATGACGGCCCCCACCCTACGGTTGTGCAGCCATACAGCGGTGGCGAAGGAGAAGCCAACGGCGGCCGGATTGCTGGGCATGGAGGAGTCCGAAGGACGGTAGAACAGCAAATTCACCTCGTGAAAGGCGAAAGGACGGGGGCGAAAGTAGACTAAATTGCAGAGCTTAACGATGAGGTTGGCCAATCCCAGCGATATGGCAGCCTGCAGAGCTGCCCGCTGGTTGCGCTCCCGGCCGGTGAACCAGAGGGCGATTAAGATGAGGGACATGGTCGTGGGCACAAAGTACTCATTGACGAAGAGCCGCATCACCGCATCCAGAAAGCCCATCCTCCCAGCTAAGCCGTTGATCAGCCTGAACAATCCCAGGTCGAGCGGCATGGCCTACAGCTTCTCCTTGAACCACTGCACAACCATCGATGCAACCGTGGGGCTGGTAAACAAGCTTGTATGCCCCTCGCCTCCAACAAATTTCAACTCCCCCGCAGCGCCTAAGGCCTGACGCGCCCGCGCCAGAGAAACCAAACCGTCTTCCTCACCATAGACGGCGAGGAAAGGTTGAGGCCCGATCTTCTCCGCATGTTGCTTTGACTTCAACCTTGCTAACAACCCCCCTCCATCCAAAAACCGAAACCAACGCACGGCTTGAAGATAACTCATCTCCCTCAGGAGCCTCAACCCCGGCCTAGCGCTTTCCTCCTCGATAAGGGGCGCCAAGGCGATCGCTGCCTTAATCCGTTTATCCGATGTAACGGCACAGATGGTCAGGTCTCCTCCCAGATCCAGCCCTATCGCTCCGATGCGCTCATGATCCACTCCATCCCTGGCCGAGAGGTAGGACACAGCCTCCGGCAGCAAGGTAAGTATCTCGGGGTATCGGCTTACGCTCAGTTCAGCGACAAGGACTACGAAACCGCTCTCAGCTAAGTCGGCGGCGATCCTTTCCCAGCCTCCCCCGACGGGGCTGGGCACGATGCATACCGCAGGCCATGGCGGACTCCGATGGGGAGGGGTGTAAAGCTCCCCCTGGCCTCCTTCGAAGGATACCCGTTGGCAGCGAAGCGAGCGGCCTCTTCCTCTCAGGGGAGGCGAATGGTGGATCAGTGTGGAGAGCAGGAGTGTGGCAACCAAGGCACAGAGGGACGCGGTGGAGAAGAGAAACAGAAACTGAGCACCGGCTGGACCGGGGATGAATATCCCCTTTTGCGTGCTGAAGAACCAGCCAAAGGTCCCAACGATCAACACCGCTCCCAGCAGATACCCCGGGAGCGGCTTCCTCATATCTCTGATAAAGGAGAGGCCCCGCAGTTTATGGCGTGCGGCCATCACCTGCAGAACCCCGACGACGGCCACGAAAGCGAAGATGAAGTAGCTCGCTTCGATGTTTAACACCGTTTAACCTCTCCCCGCGAAAAGCGGCCCTCGTTTAAGATGGTCGTGTGCAACCACTCCACTGACGCGCACCACCTGCGGAAGGCGATAGCTAAAGCACTCACCCCACTCGCGAACAAGCATCTCACAACAGCTGAAGAACTTCGAGGGAGGAAACGCTGTTATCCTGTGAGCGCTTTAACCAGGGAGCGCATCATTAGAGTTGTTGCACAATTGATGCTGAGCTCGCTCGCCCTGTGGAATAGAGTTTATTCCACAGGGCTCGCGGCAGGTTG
>CAYYKQ010000028.1:0-20339 GCA_964440965.1 uncultured Anaerolineae bacterium
GGTAATTGGCCAGTAGCAGGGCTTCAATCTGTTCAACGTGCTTGGCTGCCTCCCTTGATTCGGTGAATGGCGGCCAGACTGTTGCGCTCGGCCAACCAGGCCAGGCACTCCAGAATGGTCTCTGGGGGATGATGGCGACCATAGAACACAGTGCCTTTAGTTTCTACAAAGGTCTTGCCACACGTCTTACATCGGTAGCGTTGCGTTCCCTTCTTGGTCCGACCGAACTTGATGATATTGCCATGATCAATCTTGCCGTAATCTGGACAGCCTGGGTTCCAGCAGAAGGAACCCGGCGAAACCAATCGAGAGCGTTCCATTTCCACCCCCTAATCGTCTTATGTGAGCCTATTATACACCAACACGATTGGGGGAGATTACCGAAAGGAGGGGAGCATGTAAAAAAGGAAGAAGGTTCAATGCACACAAGCAGTTTCTGGCTTAAGTAAACTATACAATTAAGGAGGGAAAGATATCATGACATCGTTCGTAGCTGAATTAGTCGGGACGATGATCCTGGTCATCTTGGGCGATGGCGTCGTGGCTAACGTCCTGCTCAGCAAGTCAAAAGGGCAAGCCGCAGGTTTGTTGAAAGGGTCGTGGATGCTCATAACCACGGGGTGGGGTCTGGCGGTGGCCATGGCCGTCTACGCCGTGGGCTGGATCAGCGGCGCCCACATCAACCCCGCCGTGACCATCGGCCTGGCGGCCATCGGCAAGTTCCCCTGGAGCCAGGTGCCGGGCTACATCATCGCCCAGATGATTGGCGGATTCCTGGGCGGCGTGATCGTCTGGTTGGCCTATCTGCCGCACTGGGCCGAGACGGAGGATAAGGGGCTCAAGCTGGCGGTCTTCTCCACCGCGCCGGCCATTCGCAACTACCCCCTCAACACGCTTACCGAGATCATTGGCACCTTCGTGTTAGTTGCGGGCGTGCTGTTCATCCTCGACCCACGCAACAACCTGACCGGCGGTTTGGGTCCGCTGCTCATCGGCTTCCTGGTGTGGAGCATCGGCATATCTCTGGGCGGGCCCACCGGCTACGCCATCAACCCCGCCCGCGACCTAGGGCCGCGCATCGCCCACGCCGTGCTGCCCATCGCCGGCAAGGGCGACTCGGATTGGGGCTATTCCTGGGTCCCGGTGGTCGGCCCGATCATCGGTGGCATTCTGGGCGCTTTCTTCTATGCATTGCTTTGGCCCGCACCTTAGGGGAAAACCGGCGTAGAGGAAGGAGGCCCAAAGGGAAGGTCTTAGCGTGAGTTTGGTGATGCCAGCGGATGCGGTCTTTCCGCTGGCATCACCTGGCAAGGGCTTTAAGCCCTAAGGAGGGAGAATAATGAAGAAACTGATTAATAAACCTGAGGATGTGGTCAAGGAGGAATTGGAGGGTATCGCCCTGGCCTATCCGGATTTGGTCAAGGTGCACTTCGATCCCAACTTTATCTATCGTGCTGATGCTCCGGTGAAAGGCAAGGTGGCCATCGTCTCTGGTGGAGGGAGCGGCCACGAGCCCATGCACGGCGGGTTCGTTGGTCCAGGTATGCTGGATGCAGCCTGTCCAGGTGAGGTCTTCACTTCGCCCACCCCCGACCAGATGCTGGAGGCGGCTAAGACCGTCAACAGCGGGGAGGGGGTGCTCTTCATCGTCAAGAACTACAGCGGCGACGTGATGAACTTCGAGATGGCCGCCGACCTGGCCCGCGAGGAGGGGATCAGGGTGCTCAACATCCTGATCGACGACGATGTGGCCGTTAAGGACAGTCTATACACCCAGGGCCGGCGCGGCGTGGGCACCACAGTGCTAGCGGAGAAGATATGTGGCGCGGCCGCGGAGAGGGGATACGATCTGAAGAGGCTAGCTGACCTATGCCGCAAGGTCAACATCAATGGCCGCAGCATGGGCATGGCCCTTACCTCCTGCACTGTGCCTATGAAGGGGGAGCCCACCTTCGAACTGGGTGAGGACGAGATGGAGATCGGCATCGGCATCCACGGCGAGCCGGGCCGAGAGCGCATGAAGCTTAAGACCGCCGATGAGATCACCGAGCTGCTGGCCCTCTCCATCATCGAGGACCCGCCATATAAGCGGACCGTCCGCGAATGGGACGAGGAGAAGGGTGAGTGGGTGGAGATCGAGCTGGAAGACCCGCCCTTTAAGCCCGGCGATCGGGTGCTGGCCTTCGTCAACAGCATGGGTGGAACCCCAGAGATCGAGCTCCCTATCGTTTATCGTAAGCTGCACGAGATCTGCGAGAAGAAAGGACTTAAGATCGTCCGCAACCTCATCGGCCGTTACATCACCTCGCTGGAGATGCAAGGTTGCTCCATCACCCTGCTTAAGATGGACGACGAGATGATCGAGCTCTGGGATGCCCCCGTCAAAACGGCGGGGCTGCGGTGGGGAATGTGATGTTTTTGCGGGCCTCTTCGGAGGCCCGCAAAAAACAGAATGCTGGGAATGCCCTTGGAGAAAACAAGATGATCACTAAAGACCAGATCATCCAGTGGCTTAAAGCCACCGCTGCAGTGCTCGAGGAGAACGCCGAGTATCTCACTCAGCTGGATTCCCCCATCGGGGACGCCGACCATGGCATTAACATGGATCGCGGCTTTAAGAAGGTGATGAGCAAACTGCCCGCTGTGGAGGATAAGGACATCGGCACTATCCTTAAGACAGCGGGGATGGCTCTCGTCACCAGCGTTGGCGGAGCGGGAGGCCCCTTATATGGCACTTTCTACATGGATGCGGGGAGGGCCGTAGCGGGCAAGACGGAGCTTTCCGATGAGGATCTGGTCGCGCTTCTGGAAGCCGGCTTGAAGGGGGTGGTGAGGATAGGGAAGGCCAGGCTCGGCGACAAAACCATGGTCGATGCCATCACCCCCGCCGTAGAGGCGCTTAAGCAGGCATTTGCCAATGGCAAGAGCACCATAGAAGCCCTCCACCTGATGACAGAGGCAGCCTATAAGGGGATGAAGGACACCATTCCTATGCTGGCCAAGAAGGGGCGCGCCAGTTATGTGGGGGAGCGCAGCATCGGCCACCAGGACCCTGGAGCGACCTCGTCGTACATGATCTTAAAGGCATTGATGGAGACCGTTGAGGCCAGCAAATCCTGAAAGAAGGTGATAGCGGAGGAGACAAGACCTAAAGTCGAATCAAAGGAGGGCCTTCGATGGCATTAAAGGGAGGGTATTGGGGGAAGATCCTGTGGGTGGATCTCACCACCGGTAAGACGAATGTGCAGACATTCGATGATGCCTTCGCCAGGAAATACTTAGGCGGTGTAGGTTTCGCTGCCAAGATCATCTCCGACCATGTGACTAAGCATACCAATCCCCTTGGACCGAGTAACGTGCTCGTCTTCGCCACCGGGCCATATCAGGCAGCCGAAATCGCCAGCGCCGGAAGGTGCATTGCTGCTGCTAGATCCCCGCTCACAGGGTATTGGGGCGAAAGCAACTCCGGAGGACACATCGGGCCGGTGCTTAAAAAGGCAGGCTTCGATGCCATAGCCATCATCGGGAGAGCCAAAAGGCCAGTCTACCTGTGGATCGATGATGGGAAGGTCGAGATCAGAGATGCGGATAAGTTCTGGGGGGCTGACACCGCCGAGACGACCGATGGCCTTAAGGAGGAGGTCGGAGATCCCAAAGCCAGTGTGGTGGCGATAGGCCCTGCTGGAGAGAACCTGGTCCGGTATGCCTGTATGGTGAATGACAAGCACGGGGTCTTCGGCAGGTGCGGGATGGGGGCCGTTATGGGCTCCAAGAACCTGAAGGCGTTGGTCGTCAGGGGGACGTTAAAGCCCCCGATCGCCGATCCTGATAAGCTCGAGGAGGTATTCAAAGAGGTCCTGGAGAAGATCAGGGAGGCGCCTTTCACGGAGGTCAACCGTAAGCATGGCATGGCCGACGCCGTCGTGCCCAGGGAGGATAACGGGCTTCTCCCCATGAAGAACTGGGCCCAGGATACCTGGCCCGAAGGGGCGAAGAGGATAGGAGCCCCCAGGTTCACCGAGGAGCTGAAGATCGAGCCCTGGCCGTGCGAATACTGCGTGATGGGATGCCACAGAAGGATCACAAATCCGGAATATGAATCCGCCACGGGAGGGCCTGAGTACGAGACCTTGGCGATGATAGGGGCGGACCTGCTGATCGATGACCTGAAGTCCGTCGTCAGGGCCAACGACCTGTGCAACAGGTATGGGATAGATACCATAGAGATGGGGGCCGTGTTAGCATGGGCCTTCGAATGCTACGAGAAGGGCCTGCTCACCAAGGAGGATACGGACGGCGTGGAGCTGAGATGGGGCAATGCAGAGGCCCTGCTGGCGATGGTCGAGAAGATTAAGGACAGGGATGGCATCGGCAACCTCTTCGCCGATGGCCTGAGGGCATGCGTTGATAGGATACCCGAATCGAAGCCCTACGCCGTGGAGGTAATGGGGCAGGCTGTAGCCGCCCATGACCCGAGGGCCTTCTTCGCCGAGGTGATCACGACCATCGCCTCCACCAGAGGTTCATGCCATATCCACGGCTTCGCCGAGGCGGCCGAGCTGGGTGCCCTCCTCCCTGAGCTAGGGATCGATAAGCAGCTCGACCGGTTCGACTGGGAGAGGAAGGGGTACGTGGGGGCCATGTACCAGGATATCCAGCAGTTCTGGAACAGCCTCACATGGTGTTTCTTCTACTTCTTCTCCAATGTCTCGCTGACCGATCAGGTCAACATCTTAAACGCCATCACCGGCTGGGACATGACGCCGAAAGAGGCTCAGAAGGTCGGCGAACGCATCGTGGCTACCCAGCACTGCTTCAACCTGCGCATGGGCCTCGTCCCTAAAGAGGAAAACGTGATGCCGGAGCGCATGACGATCCCTCACAAGGAGGGCGGAGCCGCTGGCCAAGTCCCGCCATGGCGAAGGATTCTGAAAGAGTACTGGGAGACGAAGGAGTGGGTGGACGGCATCCCCACCAGAAGGAAGCTCACCGAATTGGGGCTCGAGGAGTTAGCTAAGGAGCTCTATGGGTATTAGCCCTTAACGAGAAAGGCACCGAATTGGAATGGGAAGACGAGGCCGAGTTGGCCTTCGATAAGCTCTTTATGAAGCACATACGCAGAGAGGAGCTGACTTCGGGCAAGGCTAAGATGCTGGAGATGGCCTTGATGAGGGCCGTCGAGGGACATGCTAAGGTGAGAGGTTCACCGAGGGTAAGCGTATCGGATGTCAGGGAGGTGCTGAGTCGGGTTTCGTCCGCCATGCCATCTGAGCTTTGCATCGAATCGGACCTCACGGGTAGGGTTATCCCAACTGACTTGATACTGCTGTTCATGCTGCAGTCCCTGAAGGGGGAGGAACTCAGGGGTGGTGAGGTGCATTTGAGCCATTTGCTCTGAGATGGCCGCTGTGGAGTTCCGATGGTTAGCGCGAAAAGGGTTTGGCGTTCGCTTATTTAAATTCTCCAAGCATCTACGTTTAAAGGAGGGAGTGAAATGGCTCAGAAGAAGTATTTAGCGGCAATCGATGCGGGGACTATTGGCTCCAGGACCATGATCACCGACACCGAGGGGAACGTGCTCGCTCTGGAGTATGATGAGTATCCGAGCTACTTCCCTCATCCCGGGTGGGTGGTCCAGAACTGCACCGACTGGTGGGATGTGATCTGCAAGACCACTCACAGGGCCATCGAGGCAGCGCGCATAGATCCAAAGGAGATTGCCGCGGTAGCTGTGACCAACCAGCGCGAGACCACAACACCGGTGGGACCTCTTCCTGACATGGAGCCGGTGATGGAGCCCTACACCTCGATCGTCTGGCAGGACAGGAGGACGGCGTACGACAGGTGGTGCCCCAACACCCCGGGGAAGTGGGGCAACATCATGGACTGGATCAAGGCCGATGAGAATGTCGGGGAGAGGGAGTTCTACAAGAGGGTCGGCCTGACCGTCGACCCCTACTTCTCCATGGGCAAGATCCTCTGGATCAAGTGGCATATGCCTGAGGTGTTCGAGAAGGCTGCCTGCTTCCTCTGCGTGTCGGGCTACATCTCCAGCAAATTGTGTGGCAAATTCGTCGACGACTGGACCAACTGCTCGAGGATGGGGCTGTTTAACATTACGGAGAACAAGTGGGACGAGTACATCTGCGGAAGGATGGGCATCCCCATAGAGAAGCTTCCGGAGCCCCATCCATCCGGTGAGGTGGTAGGGGAGGTCACCAAGAGGGCAGCGGAGGAGACCGGCTTCGCTGAGGGGACGCTGGTGGTCATGGGCGGCGGTGACCAGCAGTGCGGTGCCCTGGGGATTGGAGTGACCGAGCCTGGGGACATCGAGGCCACCACTGGCACCGGCACGTTCATGCTGGCCTATACCAAGGAGCCGAGGTTCGATACGGCATGGCCACCGAGGGTCCTGTGCAGTGAGCACTGCATTGACCACGTCAACGAGTGCAGCATGTTCACGACCGGGGTGGTCTACAGGTGGTTTAGGGATCAGTTCTGCCGGGAGGAGAAGGAGGTAGCCGCCAGGTTCAAGATAGACCCCTACGAGATAATGAATGCCGCGGCCGATACCGCTAAGCTCGGCTCCAGGGGGACCCTGTGCGTACCCCACTTCATAGGCGCTGGGGCTCCTTACTGGGATCCCTTCGCCAGGGGGGTATTCGTCGGGCTGGAGCTGGGAACGACCAAGGAAGACATGATGAGGTCTATCCTTGAGGGTGCCTGCTTCTACATCAGGGCCAGCATCGAGGCCATGAGGGAGATGGGTCTCGAGATCAAGGAGATGGGCATAACCGGCGGGCTGACCAGGAACGAGACCTTCAACTGGATGCAAGCCCAAGTCTACAACATCCCCGTCTACCTGGGGATCGAGGAGGCCACCCCTCTCGGAGCCTGCATCTGCGCCGGGGTCGGAGCAGGGTTCTTCAAGGACATGAGGGACGGCGTGAAGAAGATGGTCAAGGTCCTGAAGAGGTGGGAGCCGGAGCCAGAGGCTGTGGAGAAGTACGACAAGCTCTACAAGATCTGGTACGACATCTACTATGCCCTTAAGGAGAAGAACATCTACAGGAGGCTGGTAGAGGTCGCTGGCGAGCTCTCCTAAGCCAATGGCCCAGGGAAGGCCCCTTGAGGGGCCTTCCCTTTCCAAGCCGACCCGGAGGCCTGACCGAGAGGACGATCGAAGCCACGCCCTGGGAGAGAGGCGACGCCAAATCCTGTTGTGATTCTAACCATCCTAAACGTTGGGAAAGGGAGGCCTGAAATGGCCTTCCTTTCCAACGTCGTAGAGAGGAGAGAAGAGCGGCGAGATGGAGAAGGAGAGAGTGCAACTGGTTGTTATAGGGGCTGGATCCACTGGCGCGGCTGTAGCCTGGGATGCAGCCATGCGCGGCATAGATACCATATTGCTCGAGAGGGGCGATCTCGCTTCGGGTACCACCGGAAGATGCCATGGGATGCTTCACAGCGGTGCCAGATACGCGGTTAAAGACAAAGAGGGGGCAAGGGAATGTATCGAGGAGACTAAAATCCTCTACAAGATAGCTCCTCATGTCTTGGAAAGGACAGGGGGCCTTTTCGTCGGCTTTAAGGAGGATAGGGAAAAGTACCCAGGTTACAAGGAGAAGAAGCTGGAGGGGTGTAAGGAGTGTGGGATACCCGCCGAGGAGATCAGCGTCAGGGAGGCGTTGGAGATAGAGCCGAACCTTAATCCAGAGATAGTCGATGCCCTCTGGGTTCCCGACGATGGTGTGTTACATCCCTTTGAGTTCGTCCTAAGCCTGTGCCTATCTGCAAAGAAGTACGGGGCGGAGATCAGGCCATATAACGAAGTCATAGAGCTGCTGAAAGACGGAGACACTATCACAGGGGTGAGGGTGAAGGACCACATAGGGGAGAGGATCTACGAGATACGCTCCGATGTGGTGGTAAGTGCAACCGGCCCGTGGGCCTGGAAGATAGCCGAGATGGCAGGGGTGAAGGTCCCTCAGATACCCACCCCCGGGGTGATGGTCGTCGTCAACAGGAGGGTGAACAACGTGCTCATCAACCATCTCAGACCTACCTCCGATGGGGATATCATCGTGCCCCACCATACCACCTCGGTGATCGGCACGACTTCCTGGCCAGTGAAGGACCCGGATAAGGTCCCCATACCGAAGGACCATGTTGAACTTATGCTCGAGGAAGGGATCAAGAAGATACCCGCCATAAAAGATGCCAGGATCCTGAGGGCCTATGCCGCATCGAGACCCACCATAGCGCCGGAAGGGATGAAGGTCACCACGGGGAGGGAGCTCAGCAGGACATTCGAAGCCTTCGATCACGAAGTGAGGGATGGGGTGAAAGGGTTCATAACGATCACCGGCGGGAAGATGTGTACCGCCAGGGCCATGGCCGAGAAGAGCATAGACCTCGTATGCCGAAAGCTGGGGATAAAGGCCGAATGCCATACGCATGAGGAGAAACTGGTGGGATCCGAGGAGCCTGTGGATATCAGGAAATTGGCTGAGCTGTTCGATCTCCCCAGGATATTCGTGCGCAGGGCCGTTCAGAGATGGGGGACTTTGGCCAATGAGATCTTCAAACCGATAGAGGAGGAGCCGTTTCGAGGCAGTTTCATCTGCACCGATGAATTCGTCACCAGAGCGGAGATAGAATACGCCGTGAGGAATTTATGGGCATATTTCATCAACGATATCCGGCGAAGGACGAGGGTGGGCATGGGCACCTGTCAGGGAGGGACCTGCAGTTATCAGGTGGCTGCGATCCTCGCCGAGGAGTTCGGCAGGGAGATCACCGATGTCCAAGCCGACCTGATGTCCTTCTTGAAGATCCGCTTCCTGGGGGATAAGAAGGCGTGCTGGGGGGATCAATTCCGCCAATGGAAGTTCCACGAGGCCGTTTACTCCTGCGTGGGAAACTACGATAAGCTGCACGAGAAGTTGCCTTTCTCCATGCCCGTCTTCGGGGAGGCCCCTTGATCGGAAAGGAGGTAATTTAATCCTTGTGGAGCGCAGATGAATTCGACATCCTCGTGATCGGTGGAGGGATAAGCGGGATCCTCGCTGCCGCCTATCTGGCAGGAAAGGGGAAGAGGGTAGGACTCCTGAAGAGAGGGGGAGGGGCCACATCGATGAGCTCAGGGCTCCTCGATGTGTTAGGCTACCTCGATGGGAGGATGGTGCGAAATCCCCAGGAAGGGGTAAGGGAGCTTTCCCAGGGGAATCCAGACCATCCTTACGGCGTAATCGGGGGAGGAAGGGAGGAGTCCGATCTCAGAAGGGGGGAGATCGCCGTTGAGAGGCTGAGGAGGGCGATCGAGTTCTTCAGGGAGAGCATGAGGAAAGTGGGCTACGAATACGAGGGGAAGCTGGACGAGAACGTGCTTGTGATCACCCCGCTGGGGACCTATAAGCCAACCTGTCTGCTACCCTTATGGATGTACACGGATATCTCCAAGCTGAATGGCTCGAAGATCCTGTTCGTGAGCGCGAGGAATTGCCCTCGAGTTAACCCCGTTTACATAGCTAAGTCATTTGAGGGGTTTGTGCTCCCCAGGCTGAAGGAGATTGGGGTGGAGATAGAAGCGGAGGCCAGGGCCGAATACGTCGATGTGCCCGGATTGGAGGGCAGGAGATCCATCCTTCCCCTGGAGATGGGCTACTCTCTGGATATGGATGAGAACCTGCGAGGATACACGGAGGCTATATCCAAGGAGTTAGGGGATTCGACCCATGTCTTCCTGCCGTGCATCGGCTACAGGAAGCCGAAGGAAAACTGGCAATACATGAAGGAGAAGCTGGGGGTGGAGGTGGTGGAGCTTCCCTCCTTGCCTCCCTCTGTAGCGGGGATGCGGTTGTCCTCCTGCCTGGAGGAGATGGCAAGCAAGGAGGGCGTGGAGTTATACAAAGGTTATAGGGCCATATCCGCGGAGATCGAGGGATCGAAGTGCTTAAGTGTGAAAGCAGCTCATCGGGGAGAGATGAGGGAAATAAGGGCCTCGGCTTTCATATTGGCTACGGGGGATTACATAGGCGGCGATCTGGTGGTGGAAAAGGAGAGGATCTCGGAGGAAGTGTTCAAGCTGGACATAGAGACCGCGGGGACCGATTACCTCTCCTGGCTTAAGGACACTCCATTCCCAGCCGAGGGGCATCCGGCTTCCAAATTCGGGGTTACAGTCGATAAATCGATGCGCCCGCTGGTGGGGAGGGAGGTCTTGGCCGAGAACCTCTTCGCCTGTGGCTCGATCCTGGCAGGCTATGATTACAATACGGAGAAATGTGGATTGGGGGTTTGCATATCCACAGCTCTTGCAGCCGCTGAAGGAGTGTTGGACTACCTATGAGGAGCGTATTAGCGAACTCCGATAAGTGCATACGATGCGGGCTCTGCTTCACCAAGTGCCCTGTTATCGTCACCACGGCCCGCGAAAGCTTCCCAGGGCCTAAAACCATAGCTGGTGACCTCCCCAGGCCCTCCCATGAGTTCACCGTTAACGAGGACATAATCTATTACTGTCCCATCTGCGGGGCTTGCACGGAGATCTGTCCCCTGAACATCCCTGTGGAGTTGATAACCAGGGAGCTTAGGAAGTCGATAGTGGAGGCGGGGAGGATCTCAGCTACCCTCAGGGATGCATTGGAGAGCGCCTTTAAATATGGAAACCCTTGGGGGGTCCCCAGAGGCAGGAGGTCCGAATGGGCCGCGGGGCTGGAGGTGAAGGACCTCTCCAAGGAGGAGGCGGAGATCCTCTACTTCGTCGGGTGTACGCCGGCTTACAACGAGAGAGTGCAGAAGGTCGCCCTATCCCTGGTCAAGATATTTAAAGCGGCGGGGTTGGACTTCGGGATCCTGGGGGACGAGGAAAGGTGTTGCGGGGAGCCGATGTACTGGATTGGGGAAGAAGCGTTGTTCGAGGAGCTGGCCAAGAGCAACATAGAGGCATTCAACAGATACGGGGTGAAGGAGATCGTGACCACCTCACCCCACTGCTACTCGATATTCAAAGAGGAGTACCCCTCCGTGGCCGAGAAGTTCGGGATGAACTTCGAAGTGGAGGTCAAGCATTACACTCAGCTCCTGTTTGAGCTCCTGAAGCAGGGCCGGTTATCGTTCTCCAAGGGGATAAACGGATCGGTCACCTATCAGGACCCCTGCTCTCTGGGGAGACGCAGCGGGATATTCGACGAGCCCAGAGAGGTGTTAAAGGCGATCCCCGGATTGAAGCTGGTTGAGATGAGGAGGACGAGGGAGGAAAGTTACTGCTGCGGAGGGGGAGGGGGGAGGATATTCCTGGAAACTAAGGTTCAGGAAAGGCTCTCGGTGGAAAGGATCAGGGAGGCCAGCCAACTGGGCGTCGATGTGCTGGCGACCGCATGCCCCTTCTGCCTGCTGCAGTTGGATGATGCTGTGAAGGTCACTGGGCAGAAGATCGAGGTGAAGGACGTGGCGGAATTGGTTGCGGAGGCTTTAGGCTAATTCCCCCAGGTCAGGATGAGGTTCGCATAAAGGGATGGCCCGATTCCAGCGCATTGACCTCCATCGGCGCTGGAATCGTTCTGTTGTGCACTTAGGAATGGGGCGATGGAAGGGGTGATCCGTCGTTTGATGGCCGATGTTGAGGGGAAGCGCGTCCAATTTCAGGAGGGATTCGAGGAGTTCGCCGCCCGCCACGGGCTGAGCGACTGGGAGGGCTGGTTCAGCCCCTACGATGAGGAGACCTATGAGCGGGTCTTGAACGCCATCGGGGGAGAGGACGTCGTCCTGGATATAGGCGCTGGGGATCTGCGCCTGGCCCTGCGGCTGGCCGGGCGGGCTAAGAGGGTCTACGCTGTGGAGGTCAATCCCAAGGTGGTGGGGCCCGCCCTGGAGGCCATCGGCTGGGACCTGCCTCGCAATTTGGTGGTCATCTGCGCCAATGCCCTGGATATCCCTTTCCCCAGCGAGGTGACCGTGGCCGTGCTCCTGATGCGCCATTGCCAGCACTTCGGGGATTACGTGGCCAAGCTGCGGGCCGTCGGCTGCCGACGCCTCATCACCAATGCCCGCTGGAAGGCCGGAGTGGAGGTCATCGAGTTGGCGAAGCGGGGCGAGGACTTCTCTCAGGTGAAGGGTGGCTGGTACGCCTGCAAATGCGGTGCGGTGGGCTTCGTTCCTTACGAGCAAGGCGAGGGTGGGGAACCTTTCCCCATCCATGAGGTGGAGAACTGTCCTCACTGCAGAGCCCAAGGGGGTTAAAGATGAGATTGAAGGGCAAGAGGGTCGCCGTTTTGGTGGAGGAGGGGTTTGAGGACCTGGAGTTCTGGGTGGTGGTGATGCGGCTGAGGGAGGAGGGGGCGGAGGTGACTGTGGTCGGCTCGGGACGTCAGGAGGCCTTCAGGGGCAAGCATTGCTTGGAGGCCAAGCCCGATGTCGCAGCCGATCAGGTCTCCCCTGACGACTTCGATGCCCTGGTCATCCCCGGCGGCTGGGCGCCGGATAAGTTGCGGCGCTTCCCCGCGGTCCTCGACCTCGTGCGCGGGATCTACGAGCAGGGTAAGATCGTGGGCATCATCTGCCACGGTGGTCTGGTGGCCATCTCCGCCGGCATCGTTAAGGGGCACAGAGCCACCGGCTCCCGGGGCATCAGGGACGATTTGATCAACGCTGGGGCCCAATGGGTGGATAAAGCAGCCTTCAGGGATGGCAACCTAGTCTGGGGGCGGGTGGTGGAGGACATCCCGGCCTTCTGCCGGGAATTGATGGCCGCCTTGGCCTGACCTTTCCAGCGGTTCGAAGAAGCATCCATTGGCTTAGGGAGATGTAGGATATCCTTCCATCTCCCTATTTTCCAGTGGAGAGTGCGACGACCCTCGTCGCAGGCGAAAGCGGATAACGATGTAGGGGATGTCCTTCTTGCGAGCCCGCTCACTGTCGGGAGTGGAAAAGTGGTCCTGGTAAACCTGCCGTGAGCGGGCTCGCAACTATCCCATCCTTGAGGATTCCGGGTGGAGATAGAAGGAATGCGATTGCCTTGCGCTCTGGGACGGAGTGGTTGACGGGGCTCATCCGCCGTGTTATAATAGGGTGGCTGTTCGGGTTAGATCGATTGCGCACTCACCCTCGCATCGGAGGCTAGGGAAGGCGATCATGGTTGGCATCGTTATCGTGGCCCACAGCGCCAAGTTGGCCGAGGGCGTGAAGGAGTTGGCCGATCAGATGACCCAGGGGCGGGTTCCCATCGTCGCCGCCGGTGGGCTGGATGAGAACACCATCGGCACCAACATGGAGCGCATCCTGGAGGCCATCAACGCCGTTTATCGCCCGGATGGGGTTCTGGTGCTGATGGATTTGGGGAGCGCCGTACTGAGCACCGAGATGGCCATCCAGATGCTCCCTCCCGAGCAGCAGTCCAAGGTGGTGATGAGCGAGGCGCCGATAGTGGAGGGAGCCATCGCTGCGGCGGTGGAGGCCTCCGTCGGCAGCCCCCTGGAGAAGGTGGATGCCGCCGCTCGCGGGGTGGTGACCACTCCTAAGGTGGCGGGGGCCGCCCCGCTGGTCCAGATGGAAGCCCCCCAGGTCTCCCTTGGGGAAGCGCCCCTGGCGAACGAGGTCACCCTTACCATCGTCAACGAGATAGGATTGCATGCCCGGCCTGCGGCCCTCTTCGTCCAAGCCGCCAGCAGGTTTCGATCGGACATCAGGGTGCGCAATCTGACCACTGCAAGCTCCCCCGTCAGCGCCAAGAGCATGTTCGGCGTGCTCAGCTTGGGTGCCCAGAAGGGCCACCGGATCGCCATCTCCGCCGAGGGCCCCGATGCGGAGGAGGCCCTGTCGACCTTGAGCGAGCTGGTGAACAGCGGCTTCGGGGAGATGGAGCAGCCCCCTCCGGTGGCCGTGGGAGCGCCAGCGGTCGTGGCGCCCAGGGAGGCCAGGCCGCAAGTGTCCATCACGGACTGGACCGGGCGGAGGCTCCAGGGGATCCCGGCGTCGGCGGGGATCGCTATCGGGCCGGCCCACCTCTACCGCCCTCAAACGTTGACGGTTGAGCAGCGGACGGTGGAGGATCCGGAGGGCGAGTGGGAGCGCTTCGAGGAGGCGGTCGAGCGGGCCAAAGGGGAGATCGCGGCCATTCGGAGCAGGGCCGTCACCACGGTGGGGGCAGCGGAGGCCGAGATCTTCACCGCCCACCAACTCTTCCTGGAGGACCCCGCCTTGCTGGATCAGGTGCACAAGCGGATCGAGGAGGAGCACCTCAACGCCGAGGCTGCCCTGGCCGAGGCGGTGAGAAGCTACGCCGAGCTGCTGCGGAGCATGGAGGGGGAGATCTTCCGCCAGCGGGCCGCCGACGTCGAGGACGTGGGCCAGCGGGTGTTGAGGATCCTGTTGGGCGAAAGGGCGACGCCGATAGCCGAGCTGGCCGAGCCTGCCGTATTGGTCGCCTACGACCTCACCCCCTCCGATACAGCGCAGCTGGATAAGGAGCGGATCTTGGGCTTCTGCACTGCCATTGGGGGCACGACCTCTCACACCGCCATCCTGGCCCGCGGCTTGGGGCTGCCCGCTGTCGTGGGGTTGGGCAGGGAGGTGCTGGGCATCCCGGAGGGCGTGCCCTTGATCATCGATGGGGAGGAGGGGGTGGTGATCGTCGATCCCGATGAATCGACCATCGCCTCCTACCGCGCGCGCAGGGAGGCGTTGGCCTCCCGGCAGCGGGCCCTTCAGCTCTCCGCTCGGGAGCCGGCGCGCACCCTGGACGGCCATCGCGTGGAGGTGGTGGCTAACATCGGCGATGTGGAGTCCGCTAGGGCCGCCTTGGAGTACGGAGCCGAAGGGGTGGGGCTCCTGCGGACCGAGTTCCTCTATCTCGAGCGCGACACCATGCCCAGCGAGGAGGAGCAGTATGCCGCTTACCGGGCCATCGCCGACGTGATGGGCCAACGCCCCCTGGTCATCCGCACCCTGGACATCGGCGGGGACAAGCGGCTG
Source organism: uncultured Anaerolineae bacterium (assembly GCA_964440965.1). Lineage (GTDB taxonomy): Bacteria > Chloroflexota > Anaerolineae > CAYYKQ01 > CAYYKQ01 > CAYYKQ01. The sequence continues at coordinate 14,974 of CAYYKQ010000028.1, forward strand.
CCCTATCTGGATATCGGCGAGGAGCTCAATCCCTTCCTGGGGTGGCGGGCCACCAGGCTCTGTTTGAAACGCCCCGACCTCTTCAAGGCACAGCTCAGGGCTATACTGCGGGCCGGCTATGAACGGAACGTTAAGATCATGTTCCCCATGATCGCCGATGTGGAGGAGGTACGTAGGGCCAAGGAGCTCCTGGCCGAGGCGAAGGCCGAGCTGGAGGCCCAGGGCGTGCCCTTCGCTTCTAAGGTGGAGGTGGGGATCATGGTGGAGACCCCGGCTGCGGCCCTGGCGGCCGACATCTTGGCCCCCGAAGTGGACTTCTTCAGCATCGGCACCAACGATCTGATCCAGTATACCATGGCCTGTGACCGCACCAACGAGAAGGTGAGCTACCTCTATCAACCCTTCCATCCGACCATCCTGAGGCTGGTGAAAGGCGTCATCGAGGCTGCCCACGATGCCGGCAGATGGGTGGGGATGTGCGGGGAGATGGCCGGCGAGCCCCTGGCCATCCCCATCCTCCTGGGCCTGGGCCTGGATGAGTTCAGCATGAACGTCGCTGCCATCCCCCGCGCCAAGGAGGTAATTCGCACCCTGAACCTGGAGGAGGTCAAACGGATAGCGGCCCAGGCCTTGCGCTTCAAGACCGCAGAGGAGGTGCGGGCCTACGCCGAGGGGATCATCGCTAAGAAGCTGATAAGCTCAGATGCTTGAAGGTTCAACGGATAGTTCGAGGGGGAAATGGGTTCGATGGGTCCTCCTGGCAGTGCTCTTTGCCGGTGCGGCCCTGCGCCTTTACGATGTCAACTGGGACTCCGGCCAGCACATGCACCCCGATGAGCGGTGGATCATAATGGTCACCTCCAGCCTCTCCTGGCCGGAGCGCCTGAGCGATGCGTTGCACCCCCACCGATCCACGTTCAACCCCTTCTACTCTCCGAGCGAGGGCAAACCCCGCCATTTCGCCTATGGCCATTTCCCCCTCTATCTCCTGCGCCTCCTGGCCGTCGCCCTCACCAAGTTAGCCCCCCTGACAGGCTCAGCAGGGCTCGCCCGTGCTCTGGACTTCGATCATCTCACCCTCCTGGGGCGCATCCTCTCCGCTCTCTTCGATACGGGAACCATCCTCCTGGTCTATCTCCTGGGGGAACGGCTCTACGGGAGGACGGCGGGCCTGCTGGCCGCTGCCTTCCTGGCCTTCACGGTGATGCACATCCAGCTATCCCACTTCTACGCCGTGGATGTGGTGATGGCCTTCTTTGCGGTGGCGGCGGTCTACTTCGATGTGTGTGTCGTCCAGCGCGACGACCTCCGAAGCTCCATCCTGGCTGGTGTCTGCACGGGATTGGCTGTGGCCTCCAAGTTCAGCGCCGCCCCCCTTGTCCTCCCCTTAGCTGCGGCCCATCTCCTGAAGAAGGGCAGAGGGGGAGGGGGGCAGGGCCGTAAAGTCGCACAGGGCTTGTTCTTGAGCCTTCTGGCCGCTTTTCTCGTGTATGCCATCACCAGTCCCTATGTGCTGCTGGATTTCCGGAGCTTCGTGAAAAGCATCGGCTGGGAGGGAAAGATGGTCCGGGGGGCGGTGGACCTCCCCTACACCCGCCAATACCGGAGGACCGTCCCCTACATCTACCAGATAGAGCAGCAGCTCCGCTGGGGGATGGGCTGGCCCTTGGGGATAGCGGGCTTCTCCGGCCTGGCCTGGGCCATCTATCGCGCGGCGCGCCGCCGCGCTTCGCCCGCGGAGTTGGTGGCATTGGCCTGGGTCGTGCCCTACTTCCTCGTCAACGGCAGCTTCATGGTCAAGTTCATGCGCTACATGGTGCTGGTGACCCCTTTCCTGGGCCTCTTCGGGGCAGGGATGTTACAAGGGGCGAATGGCAGGGGAGTTTGGCGGCGCTTATCGATCGGGATAGTGTTGACGGGGACAGTGCTGTGGGTGGCGGCCTTCATGCACATCTACACCGAACCGCTGACCAGGGTGCGGGCCTCGGAGTGGATCTATCGCCACATCCCCCCGGGTACGACCATCACCAACGAGGATTGGGACGATCGCCTGCCCTTCAACTTGGAGGTTGATGGGGAGTTCCATACCTGCGCTGAGTACAACATCGTGAAGATGGCCCTCCAGGAGCCGGACGACGAGGCCAAGTTCCATCACATCGTGGACGCACTGACCAGAGCTGACTACGTGATCGTCTCCAGCAAACGCTTCTACGGCTGGCTCCCCAGGCTCAGGGACCGCTTTCCCATCACCAACCGTTACTACGACCTCCTCTTCGCGGAGAAGCTCGGTTTCAAGCTGGTGAAGGTCTTTACCAGCTACCCCCGTCTGGGGCCGCTGACCATCGTTGACGACAAGGCGGATGAGAGCTTCACCGTCTACGACCACCCCAAGGTGCTCATCTTCCAGAAGGAGCGTCAGCTCAGTGAGGGGGAGTTCAGGGAGTTGTTCGCCGGTTCCCTGCGGGGGGAGGGCGCGCGCCCTCCCAGGGGCAAGACGCTGCTCCTGAGCGGGCCTGTGGACGAGCTCCCGGTGGTGGACGATTTCCGCTGGAACGGGCTTGCCAACCGTCACCATCTCCTTGGGGCCCTCTTCTGGTGGTTCGCTGTCGAGGTGATAGGCTTAGCCGCCTGGCCCCTGACCTTCCTCACCTTCCGCCGCCTTCGGGATAGGGGATACATCCTATCCAAAAGCTTAGGGCTCCTCATCGTCGCCTACTTGGTCTGGCTTCCGGCCAGCCTGCATCTCCTGCGCAATGCCCTGCCCACCCATCTCTTGGTCCTCTCCCTCCTCTTTCTGTTTTCCCTCTGCCTGTTCCTAAGGAGGCGTGAGGAGATGGCCGCCTTCTGGAGGGAGCGGAGGCGGCTCATCGCCCTCAACGAGGTCCTCTTCGCCTTCGCCTTCTTCGCCTTCGTGGGCATCAGGGTTTTAAACCCCGACCTCTGGCACCCCTGGAACGGCGGCGAGAAGATGATGGAGATAGCTTTCCTCAACGCCTGCCTGAAGAGCGCCTACTTCCCCCCCTACGACCCCTACTTCGCCGGCGGCTACATCAACTATTACTACTACGGCCAGTTCCTGGTGGCCGTGCTCATCAAGCTAACGGGCATCATGCCCTTGGTGGCGTTCAACTTGGCGGTGCCGATGCTGTTTGCGCTCACTGTTAGCAATGCCTTTTGTGTGGGATTCAATTTGAGCCGAGGGCAAGGGATAAGAGATAGGGGATTTACGGGGCTTTTGGCGGCGCTCTTTGTGGCTGTATTAGGGAACCTGGACGGGATGGTGCAGGTGGTGAGGAAGCTGGGGGAGATAGGAGGCTCGAACTTCAGGAGCGCCATCCCCGGCCTGGAGGGGTTGGTGAGGGCTGTGCCGGGCCTGTTGAAGGTCCTCGGCGGCCATCCCTGGCCCTCCTTCGACTACTGGGGTCCCACTCGGGTCATCCCCCATACCATCAACGAATTCCCCTTCTTCAGCTTCCTCTTCGCCGACCTCCACCCCCACACGATCGCCATGCCGTTCACCATCTTGGCCCTGGCTCTGGCGCTGAACATCCTCTCAAGGGGCAGGGGGCAGCGGATAAGGGGCCAGCTTCCAGCTTCCGGTTTCCAGTTTCTAATTTCCAGCTTCTGCTTAGGCGCCCTGGCCGTGATCAACACCTGGGACCTGCCCACCTACTTCATCCTCCTCGCCATCGCTCTCCTCATCCGCCAGGGCCTCAGCGCGCTTCTCCTCGCCCCCTCCTTGCTTCTGCTCGCCCTCCTCCTCTATTGGCCCTTCCTCGTCCGCTACCAGGCCCTTTACACGGGGGTCGGGCTGGTCAAAGGGCCCACGGGGCTGGGGTATTTCCTGGACATCTGGGGCCTTTTCCTCTTCCTGGCCCTCAGCTTATTGGCTGTTGAGCTCACCGGGGGGCGGTCCAGGCTGGGCATCCTGCGCCTCCTGCGCCTGGCCCTGACGCGCTGGGACCTCCTGCCCCACTTCCTCGAGCTCCACAGGGCCTTAGTGCGCCGCCCCACCCCCGGCTATCTCTTGGGATTGGGCGCTCTGGGAGGCATAACTGCGTTGGCCTTGGGTCTAGCCCTGCTTGGGCGATGGGTTCTGGCCCTTCTGCTCCCCTCCTCGGCCCTGGCCTTCCTCCTTCTCCTTAACAGGAGGGACTCGGAGGAGCTCTTCGCCCTGCTCTTGATCGCTTTAGGCCTATCCGTCCTTTTAGGCTGCGAGCTGTTCTACCTGAGGGACTTCTTGGCGGGGAGCGAGTACTACCGCATGAACACCGTGTTCAAGTTGTACATCCAGGCCTGGGTGCTCCTGGGGTTGGGGACGGGGGCGGCCCTCCCCCGCATCTGGGCCCGGGTGAGGGAATGGCGGACTAAATGGCGCTGGGCCTGGGAAGGGGCGTTCATCCTTCTCCTCCTCTCCAGCTTGGTCTATCCCATCCTGGGCACGCCTGCGCGGGTGGCCGACCGCTTCCCCGGTGCTCGCCCTCCCCTGGGCACATTGGACGGCATGGCCTACATGGAGGTGGGCTCCTACACTTGGCCCAAGGGCAACCGCATCGAGCTGAGATACGACTACGAGGCCATCCGCTGGCTGCTCGATAACGTGAAGGGCACCCCGGTCATCGCCGAGGCGGCCATAGGCTATTATCGCGAGGGCGGGCTTAGGGTCTCCTCCTACACAGGGCTCCCCACCCTGTTGGGGATGCACCAGAGCGAGCAACGTTATCCCCACCAGGTGGGGGAGCGGGATGGGAAGGTGAGGGAGTTCTTCAACACCCCCGATCTCATCCGTGCCCGTCAGCTCATCGAGGAGCTGCGTATCTCCTACATCTACATCGGGCAGTTGGAGCGGACGGTTTACAGCTCGGCTGGGCTGGCCAAATTCGATAGGATGGCCGAGGAGGGGGACCTGAGGTTGGTCTACGCCAACGAGAGAGTGAGGATCTACAAGGTGGTGCGAACGACCGCCGTCTCAGATCCGAGGCCTGAGCTAAGGTCCTCCTTGGACGGGATGCGGCGATTTCCCTTATAGAGCGTTCTGAGAGATAAATGGACGCAGGAAATTTGACAAATCGGATAAATTGCATTATAATATTAAACAGATTTAGGCCGATCTAAAAGCTGAGGTGGACGGGATCACCCCCACGCGGAGGCGATATTGGAGACGAAGAGGACGCCGGACCGGCCATCGGGGGAGGAGGCCTTTCTCCTCAAGTTGAACAGGCAACTCAAGCTCCTGGAGCCCCGCCACATCGTTCAGATAGATGAGGCCCTGGACAGGGTAGGCCCCTCCGGTCAGGTCAGGCTGATCGTCAATCGCGGTCGATTGCGGTTTATCCAAGAGGTGGAGATCGAGGACCTTCAAGGGG
>CAYYKQ010000029.1:0-19423 GCA_964440965.1 uncultured Anaerolineae bacterium
ATCGCCGCTCCCTTTGCCTCCTCACCTCGTAGAGGGCGATGGAGCCGGCCACAGCGGCGTTTAAGGAGCTCAACTTGCCCCACATAGGCAGCCTGAGCAAGAGGTCGCATTTCTCCTTTACCAGTCTCCTCATGCCCTGGCCCTCACTGCCCACAACCAAGGCCAAAGGGATGTCCAGTCTGGCCTGATGGTAAGGCTTGGCCTGGGGCACATTCTCCAAACCTACCACCCAGATGCCCCTCTCCTTGAGCTTCTCCATAGTCCGCACCAAGTTGGTCACCCTGGCCACGAGGAGGTGCTCCACGGCACCGGCTGAGGAGTTGACCACCGCAGGGGTGATCCCGACGGCACGGCGACGGGGGATGATCACTCCATGTGCGCCCACAGCCTCGGCCGTGCGCAGGAGCGTGCCTAGGTTCTGCGGGTCCTGCAGGCAATCCAGGAGAAGGAGCAGAGGTGTATCACGCCCTTCATCAATTGCCGCTAAGATCTCCTCCAAGTCGACATAGGGGTAAGAGCTCACCTCAGCAGCCACACCTTGGTGGTTGACATCGCCTATCCTATCTAATTGCCGCCGTTCTACTCTCTGGATGAGCACCCCTCTCTCGCCGGCTACAGCTGCGATCTCGGCGATCACCCCTGTTTCCTTCACCCCCTGGGCCAGGAGGAGCTTGTAAAATCTGCGCCGTCCTGCCCGCAACGCCTCCCTGACGGCATTGCGACCATAGAGGATCTCCCTAATGGGCGAGCTTCGACGATCTCTCCATCCCTCTCTTCCCATCACTGCCTTCTGACCCGCCATCTCGTCCCCTCAGGGCCGTCCTCCAGGGTTATCCCCAGATCAGCCATGCGGGCGCGGATCTCATCGGCCAGGTCCCAACGTTTGGCCTCCCGCAGCCTCTGACGGATCTCGATAAGGAGCTCGATGAGGTCCCTCTCCAGCCCAAGGGCTTTCTCTTCGGGAAGCTCATCGGGGATGATACCCAGGATCTTGCCTCCCAGCTCCCGGTAGAGGCCATCGATAGCCTTTAGAGTCCCCCGGCCGATCTCCTCCTCGGAGCTCAGCAGGGCATTGACGTCCTTGGTCATCTCGAAAAGCGCGCTTAAGGCGACGGGGGTGTTGAAATCGTCGTCCATCGCCTCCAGGAATCTCCCCTTGTACTCCTCCAGCATGGCCACAAATGCCTCATCTGTGGCCTCCGAACCTGTTGACTTCAACCTCCTGCGCACCTCGCCCACGGCTCTATGCAGCCGTTCCAGCCCTCTGCTCGCCGCCTTCATAGCCCCCTCGCTGAAGTCGACGGGCGAGCGGTAATGGCTGTTCAGGAGGAAAAAACGTACGGTCAAGGGGGAGTAACGTTTGAAGGCCTCTTTGAGGGTGATGAAGTTCCCTAAGGATTTGCTCATCTTCACACCATCGACGGTCAGCGTCCCGGTGAGCAGCCAATAGCGGACGAATTGCTTGCCCGTGGCCGCTTCGGCTTGGGCGATCTCGCACTCGTTATGGGGGAAGATGTTGTCTATGCCTCCGCCATGGATATCGAAGGTCTCCCCCAAGTACTTCATGGACATAGCTGAGCACTCGATATGCCAGCCGGGATACCCCCAACCCCAGGGGCTGGGCCATCGCAGAATGTGGCCCGGCTCGGCTCGCTTCCAAAGCGCGAAGTCCAACGGATTGCGCTTCTCCGGATTCACCTCCACACGGGCTCCTTCCCTTAGCTCCTCGATCTTCCGTCTGGAGAGCTTCCCGTATTCAGGAAATTTCTCCACCGAGAAGTAGACTGAGCCATTGACCTCATAGGCATAGCCCTTCTCTAAAAGCTTCTTCACAAGCTCTATCTGCTCGGGGATGTGGCCGCTGGCCCGAGGGGAGATGTCAGGGCGCACCACGCCCAAGGCGTCCATATCCTCGAAGTAACTTCTGGTGTACTTCTCCGCCACCTCCATGGGCTCCAGCTTCTCCCTCCGTGCCCCTTTCAGTATTCTGTCCTCGCCCGTGTCCAGAAGGTGTCCCACATCGGTGATGTTCTGCACGTAACGCACCTTATAGCCCAGATAGCGCAGGTAGCGGACGATCACGTCGAAGGAGACATAGGTCTTAGCGTGGCCCAGATGTGCATGGTCGTAAACCGTGGGACCGCAGACGTACATCCCCACCCTTCCCTCATGCAAAGGGACGAACTCCTCCTTCCTCCTGGTGAGGAAATTGTAGACTTTCAAGCCCATTTCTTCTCCCTCAGTGGATTCATCTAACAGGGCCGCCTGGATGGGACGCCGCAGGGCTGGGGGTGAAACCTTTTTCACCCCGGCTTGGCGAAGATCATCCGCCCCGCCGCCGTCTGTAAAGTCTTGGTAACTTCCACCCTGATGGTACGGCCGATATAACGGCGCCCATCCTCCACCACTACCATAGTGCCATCGTCTAAGTAGCCAACGCCTTGGCCCGGCTCTTTCCCCTCTTGCAAGATTTTGATCTCCAGCGTCTCTCCAGGGAGGAAGAGCGCTTTCACCGCGTTGGCCAATTCGTTGATGTTAAGGACCTTTACCCCCTGCAATTTGGCCACCTGGTTCAAGTTATAGTCGTTTGTGATAATGGGACAGTGCATCCTCTTGGCCAGTGCTATCAATTTCTCATCGACCTCCCGTGCTTCCTCCACGTCGATATCCGATATCTGGATGGGAACCACTGATTCCTTCTGCAATTTTCTGAGCATATCCAATCCCCGGCGGCCTCGCCTGCGGAGGAGGGCTTCAGAGGAATCGGCGATATGGTGGAGTTCGCTGAGGACGAAGCGAGGCACTATCATGGTGCCGGGGATGAACCCCGTCCGACTGATATCAGCGATGCGGCCATCGATGATCACACTCGTGTCCAGAAGGACGTAATTGTCCTCCCCGGTGGGGGCTCCTTTCGCCCTGGGACGCCTTACGATGAAGTTCAACAAGTCCTGCTGGCGCATGATCGCCGTGATTATACCCAGATAAGCAAAAGCGATGGCCCCTATGAGGGGCAACACCTTGCCGAAGGGCGCGGGCAGGAAGGACAAAGGCAGGGCGAGGAGGGCAGCGATGATCAAGCCGATGATCAAGCCCATAGCTGCGGCCATAAGCTCCTGAACCGATAGCTGGCGGATCTTGCGCAGGATCCAAGCGGCTGGCCTAGTGGTGAACCAGGGGGTAAACAGCAGACCCGCTACCGCACCGATAGCTGCTGTGAAAACGGCCACGTAATGGCGGATATGGACCATCCCGATCTCCTTCACCAGGATACCGCCCATCTTCCAACCGAGAAGAGCCAAAGCTATCATCCCTATCAAACGCAGTATAAACTCAATCCTCATCCTCACACCTCCATTACAATCTATCAGTCCTTGTTCGACCACCCTTAACCCATAGCACAAAAAAGAGTGTACGCAAAGGTACACTCGGGCAGAAAGGCTCGATTAATCAAATCCTTACTTTTTCGGCTGCGATGTCTTATTCGCTGCTTGGTTGAAACTTCCACAGGCCTAAATAAGATGGGATAAGTGCTCGTAAGGTGATGCGCTCGACCCCGCCATGCATTGAAAAGGGCGCATCAGGTGACGCACTCTCCCGCCTAGCCAGGGCTTCTTCCCATTAAAATAGAGAACCTGTGAGGGGGTGCGTCAAATCCAGAATCCGCCGAGTGCCCAAGTGTTCCAAAACTATTTTAACACACCTTCAACGAGATGTCAAAAATCACTTCAGTAAAGCCACCTCCAGAGCCTCCCGCAGGGAGCGGACATCGATGACCTCTATCCCCTCAGGGAGTTCCTCCCTTCGGTGGAGGGATTTAGGCAGAAGGCAGCGCTTGAAGCCCAACCTGGAGGCCTCTTTGAGCCGCATGGGGAGCTGGCTTACAGAGCGCAATTCCCCGGAAAGCCCAATCTCTCCCACGATGGCCAGGTCGGCGGCCACAGGCGTATTGCGGAAGCTGGAGGCTATGGCCACAGCCACGGCCAGGTCCACCGCTGGCTCATCGATCCGCAGTCCTCCCACCACGTTGACGAAGATATCCTGATCGAGGAGCTTAAATCCCACCCGCTTGGAGAGGACAGCCGATAGGAGGAGCAGGCGGTTGAAGTCTATGCCATTGGCGATTCGCCTTGGGTGCCCGAAGCTGGTAGGGCTGGCCAGGGCCTGTATCTCCACCAGCAGAGGCCGCGTACCCTTCAAAGTGATGGCGATGGCCGAGCCGGCTGCGTTGGGCGAACGCTCCGCGAGAAAGACCTCGGAGGGGTTAGGAACCTCCACCAGCCCTCGCCCTCTCATCTCGAAGACGCCCACCTCGGAGGTTGCGCCGAAGCGGTTCTTGACGCAGCGCAGCAGGCGATAGGAATGGAACGGTTCACCCTCCAGGTAGAGGACGGTGTCCACGATATGCTCCAGCACCTTCGGCCCTGCGATGGCTCCAGTCTTGGTCACATGGCCCACGATGAACACAGGGACGCCCTCCCCCTTGGCAAACTGCTTCAGACGGGATGCGGAGTTGTGAACCTGGCTGATGCTGCCGGCGGGGGAGTCTAATTCCTCCAGATAGACCGATTGGATGGAATCGATCACCAAGAGACTGGGCGATAACTGCTGGGCTTGTTCTAAAACTGCATTCAGGTTGCTCTCCGCGAGGATATAGATATTCTCACCATCTATCCCCAAGCGCTGGGCCCTCATCTTGATCTGGCGCGTTGACTCCTCGCCGGAGACGTAGAGCACATCTCCGATCCCCTTGCTTATCAGGGCCGAGAGCTGAAGGAGGAGGGTGGATTTGCCTATCCCCGGCTCGCCTCCGACGAGCACCAGAGAGCCAGGCACGATTCCCCCGCCCAGTACGCGGGCGAATTCAGGCATAGGCAGCTCTAAGCGTTCCAGGCCCTCGGTCGATACCTCCGAGAGGCGTTGAGGCTCAACCAAAGGTCGCGCAAGCATAGTGGAGGGGCGCTCCCTCGCCTCCTCCCTCACCGTCTCCACCATGGTGTTCCACTCGCCGCATTCGGGGCAACGCCCCACCCACTTGGGCGAGATATAGCCGCAGTTCTGGCAAACAAATAAAGTGCGCTTTTTAGGCATCCGAGATTTCACTCCCAACCCATTGTAGCACAAAATTCCCCCCTCCGCCAGCGGTTTTCAGGCCGCAGGAGTTATGGTAGAATTAGCTACCCGGCAGTTCACCCAGCAATTCCCTCTCCAGGCTGATGTAGAATAGCCTTGGCAAGCGAAGGAGGCTGGCCATGGGCATCCGTCGATCCGCTATAGGAGTGTTCGACTCAGGGGTGGGAGGGCTATCAGTGATGAGGGAGATAGCCAAACTCCTCCCCGAGGAGGAGATCATCTACTTCGCCGACTCCATCCATTGCCCCTATGGGAAGCGCTCCCTCCGAGAGATCCGGGGGTTCTCCCAGGGCATCGTCCGATTCCTCCTCGATCAGGGAGCAGGAGTAGTGGTCGTAGCTTGTAATACCGCCTCGGCAGCGGCGCTGAGCTATCTGCGGGAGAAGTTCAGCGTCCCCATCGTGGGTATGGAGCCGGCCGTCAAACCCGCGGCCCTTACCACCCGCAGCGGAAAGGTGGGCGTTATAGCCACTAAAGTTACCTTCCAAGGGGAGCTCTTCGCCAAGCTGATCGAGAGATTTGCCACCAACGTGGAGGTTTATACCCAGGTCTGCCCCAGTCTGGTGGAGCGAGTGGAGGCCGGCCTACTTGACGACCCCGAGACCGAAGGGCTCCTCCGGGCCTATTTGAGGCCGATGTTAAAGGCGGGCATCGATACCTTAGTCTTGGGCTGCACCCACTATTCCTTCCTGCGGAGAACCATCGAGGGAATAGTCGGCCCCGAGGTGAGGGTCATCGATCCCTGCTTCGCCGTGGCTCGCCAAACCAAACGGGTCTTTGAGAGGGAGGGGCTCAGGGGGGAGGGGAGGGGTGAACACCTCTTTTACACCAGCGGAGACCCGAGAGTGTTTACGGAGATGGTGAAAAGGCTCATCGGCGAGCGAGGCAAGGTGAAGGGGACACTGTGGGAGAAGCTCGAAGGCGAATGGAGGCTATATCCCAAATCCGGTTTGGGATAAATTTGGGATATCTGATCCCACCCTCCCGAAAGTGGCGAATAGATTAAATACTTTAAACCGAAATAGCTCTCCAAATTTGACAAATAATATATTATACATTATACTACAAAACCTGGCTACTCTGAATTGATGGAGACGGCTATATCTTCAAATGTGCTATGTTAGGTAATCCATTCCCTTAATTTTAAGCGCCCATGCGAGATGGAAGGGATCGAGCGAGAGGAGGTGATATCCATTCGAGTGAATGCCTATTGCGGGGGTCCTAGGCTCTGTGAGGATAGTTTGTAGGGAGGCAAAGATGAAGAGGAAATTGCTATACTTAAGCTGCAGCGTGATGGGTGGTTTTCTGCTGATAATCCTGATCACGGCATTTGTGATGGCCTCGGGCGGAGGAGATGTCAAAGCCCCAAGCGGACCTGGCGTAAGCTCCGCGCCAGCATTACTTAATCAGCCATCGCTGTCCAAGGCAAAGGACGGGCCAAAAGGGACGCTGGCTACCCAAACGCAGGTCAGGCCGCGGTCTCCGAGTTCGCCTGAAGAAGCTTTACGCAAACTCCACCCTGACTTGCGTGAAATTGCTAAGAAGGCCAGCCCGACCCTTCCCTCAGGTTTTAAGGTCGCCGGAGCCCCTAACGAGCCCATCCTCATCGAGGTCATCGCTAAGGTGGGTTTAAACAAAGAGAAGGCCGAAAGGGATATGAACCTAAGCCGCTACTTCGTGGACGGCAAATTCATAGCCCGGCCTCCTTTCGGCCGGGGACCGATGGCCAAGCAGGTATTCATCGGCTACGTCTACCCCACTGACCTGGTGAAAATAGCCTCGCAGGGGCAGGTGGAGTATATCCTTCCCATCGTCCTGGAGCGTAACGCTGAGCCTATGCCCTACCCACCAGATGAGAAACGTGAGATTCCCAAGCGAGGTCCCGAGGATTGGGCCCGGCTGCGCGCCAACGCCGACAAGCTCCGTGAAGGGGTTATGCCGTGGAACAAAGCTAAAGCCTTCGGCGATGGGCGAGCTGGAGGCCGCCTGATGGATTGGTTCGAAGTCCTTCCGGAGGGCCCCCACAAAGCCAAGGCCGCCTGGGAGAGAGGTTACCACGGCGAGGGCGTCACCGTAGCTGTGCTCGACGACGGCATCGACGCCGCCCATTCTGACCTGATGGGCACGCAAAAGATCTATTCCAGCACCATCGCTCCCCAGTACAACGGCTGGCCTATGGTCTTCAGCCCCTTCTCCATGCTGCTTTATGCCTTTGATTCCATCTTCGGCACCACCTTTATCGCCGACGGCTTCCCTGGCGTCCACTACGTGGATACCAGCATGACGCCATTCGTCTACCCGTGCGGTTCGGGCATCTCCTGCTTCAGATATACCCCCCTGATCGATTATGCCAAGTTGGGCATCCAGCACACCTATGTCATCTCCAACACCATGACCAAGAGCGGGATCGTCCATGTGGGCACACATCCGGACAACGATCTGCGGGATTTCATCTGGGGAGAGAAAGTCGCCGTTTTGGTCTGTGACCCCCATGTGGCTGGCGTTTACGACACCGTCTATGTGGACCTGGATGACGATTACGACTTCCGCGACGAGAAGCCGCTTACCAGGGCCGACGTCAACGATCCCTTCACCTACAACAGCATGATAGCCTACCGCGATATGAGTGTCCCTCCGGATGGCATCCCCGACATCTCCGGCGGGATGCTCTACTTCATCGCCGACGGCGTCACGCCCATCCCTGTCTCCGAGTGGATGTATGGCGGGCTCATCCCTGGCAACGGCGATCTGGTGGCCTTCTCCGGTAGCACCTTCGACGGGCCTTACAGCCATGGCACCCAGTGCGCCTCCAACGTCGTTGGTCAGGGGCGGGCGAGAGGCATGCTCCCTGAGTTCCGAAACCTGCCGGGAAGCGGCAAGCCTCCAGGGGCGGTCTTTGGCATGGCCCCAGGAGCCAAGGTGGTAAACGTCTCCGACATCTACTACAACTTCTACTCCTCCATCCTTGACGCCTACATCTTCGCCGCCGTAGGATACGATGGCCTCGATCAAACCGACCCGTCCGATTCCGACGCTATCCAGATCACCTCCAACTCCTACGGCATGAGCGACGTGGACAACGATGGCTGGGAGTACGAGGGCCAGTTGATCTCCCAAATCCAGCGCTGGTTCGCTCCTTACCTGCAGTTCCTGTTCTCCACCGGCAACGGCGCCCCTGCCTATGGAACCGTCGCCCCGCCCAGCCCGGCCACAGGGATCGGCGTGGGAGCATCCACTGAGTTCGGCTCCACTGGCTGGGATTCCATCACCGAGACCACTCAGATCATGTTTAACGACGTCATCCCCTTCTCTAACCGCGGCCCGGGCGCTCGAGGCACCAATGGTGTGGATGTGGTGGCTGGCGGGGCCTTCGCCGCCGGCGATGAAGAATTGAACTACTACAGCATCTACACTTGGGACGTCCTAGACGGCAATCTCTGCTGGGATTCCTGGGGTGGCACCAGCCGCTCGGCCCCTGTGGCCATGGGCGTGCTGGCGCTGATCGAGCAGGCCTTCCATGAGGCCAATGGCCGCTGGCCGACCTACGATGAAGCCAGGGCACTGCTGATGTCCACCGCTACCGACTTGAATTACGATACCTTTACCCAAGGCGCCGGCTCAGTTAACGCCGATCGAGGCACCGCTGTGGCCGGCGGGCATTATGGCCTCTATGTGGAAGGGAGCGCGCCGGAATGGCAACCCGGCTTCTACCGGGGCGTGGACTACCCCGGCTTCGCCCATATCGCCTATCCGGGCGACGTCCTTACCAAAACCTTCACCATCCACAACACCGGGCCGGTGACCATCACCGCCTCCATCGACGATGCCGAACTGCACCTCATCGGCACCCATGAGTTCACCTTCACCATCACCTCGGAGATGGTCGCCGCCGAGAGCGCCTACGGAGATGAGAACCGCGATAACTTCTTCAAGGCGTTCAACTATTTCATCCCTATCACCGCCACTGCCGCTAAGATCGCCCAGAACCCCGCCTGGGCCAACATCCCCATCCCGCCAGACACCGACCTGATGATCGTCCGCCAGATGTTCCCTTACGACCAGTTCGATGCCGATGGCGATTACAACTGGGACAACCGCTTCTACCTGGTCGTCTACAACTGGAAGGATGTTAATGGCGACGGGAACGTCTGGGAGGACAAGGATGGCAACGGTGTGGTCAACTTCATCAACTCCGGTGACCCCCCAGAGACGATAGATGGGGGAGACGAGCTGGTATGGGATGACCTGCGTACCGAGATAGACCGCTGGGAGTTCGGGCGCTTCGGCTATCACCGACCGGGCGGCAACCGGAATGAGATGTGGATTCACGACCCACTGGATAGGATGATCGATGGGCTATTCATCGGCCTGCGCCATCATCCCGGTTCGACCTATACAGGCACCACCACCCTCCGATATCGGATCGAATTCTACAAAAAGACAGATGTCCCCTGGCTTACGGAAAGCGCCTCCATCCTGGAGATCGCTCCCCATGCGGATGCCACCTTCGTTGCCACTGCTGCCGTGCCTACGGATATGCCAGCGGGTGAGTACCAAGCGGCCATCGAGGTCCATGACCCCGGCAGGCCGCCGACCTACACTGCCGATACCTCCATCATCCCCGTCGTCCTCAGCGTGGCAGCGCCACTTACCGGCGGCTTGCAACTGGCCGGCTACGAGGCCTACAATTACGACCAAGGCCGCCCCTACAACAACGGCGCCGTGCGGGGCCTCTTCGACTGGACCTGGAGGGCAGAGAGCGGCGATTGGCGCTTCTTCTTCTCCGACCTGAAGAATTGTACCCTTATAGCAACCCTGCT
Organism: uncultured Anaerolineae bacterium; assembly: GCA_964440965.1. Classification (GTDB taxonomy): domain Bacteria; phylum Chloroflexota; class Anaerolineae; order CAYYKQ01; family CAYYKQ01; genus CAYYKQ01. The sequence continues at coordinate 9,954 of CAYYKQ010000029.1, forward strand.
CGAGGAGGACTTCGAGGGTTCATTCCCGCCACCTGGCTGGACGGTGATCACCAACGCCGGCGCCGGTTGGAACACGAACACCTACTGGGGCGTTGCCAACCTCACCACTGGAAGCGGCCAGAGTGCCGATGCTGACTCCGACGCCTTCGGCGCTGGAATGGACACCGAGCTATGGTCGCCGCCGATCGATCTGACCGGAACCACTGCCCCGGTGCTCGTCTATGAGAGCAACTTCCAGGACTGCCTTGGCGATGGCGATGCCTGGTTGGACATCTCCACTGACGGCGGTGCGACTTGGACCAACCTGACCTGGTGGACTGAAGATCACGGCCCGACTACCGAAAGGGTGGATCTATCGGGCTACATCGGCCAGACGATCATCCTGCGCTGGCATTACGCTTCCGTTGGCTGGGCCTGGTACTGGCAGATCGACGATGTGCGCATCTTGGACCTCCCCTGCGCCTACTTGAAAGGCACCAAATTCCTGGTCAAGGATGAGTGGGAGGACACCGCGCCGCACACTGACATAGACACCATCGTCCTCGGCCCCACCCCAACCTCATTGGGCACCGGCTGGTACGGATTCCCCGAGCCCTCCTACTATGGCCCCTATGTGTTAGATACTATCGGCAGGAGCCCCAATACCTATATGGGCTCCGGAAAGTGGCGCTTCAATACCTCCAGCGGTGCCAATGAGGACTTGATCATCGCTCCGTTCCCCGATTGGCAGCCATATCGAGATGGGCTGCACGAGTTCCTCCAGCACAACGTCCTCTTCGAGGGAGATAACTTCGATGTCGTCTTCACCAAGACCATCGGCACCCTCCAGGAGAAGCCGCACTCCTTCGAGATCGACTCCTATGTGGACCAGGGCATGGTGGGCGTGGTCACGGTGACCGTTTCTTTGCCACTGAAAGGCTTGGTGGCCGACGCCTTCGGTTTAGGCGGGCCGGAATACCTCTTCAATGAGCCGCTGCCCTTCGTGGCCCCCTACTACGAGGAATGGCATCAGACCTTCACCGTGACCCATGGGGCCAAGATAGAGATGTGGACCTTTAGCAGCGATATCTCAGACATCGATATGTATCTCTACTACTGTGGCCCGACGGGCGCTGGTCCGTGTGAACTGCGCGCCTCCTCCACCACACCTACGGCCATGGAACACGTCCTGGTGATGAGGCCCGAGGACGGCGTCTGGCTGGTGGGAATCGACAACTGGTCAGGGCCAGCTGGCCACTTCGATTTAACTAAAGTAGTGGTGCAGGGCTATGACTTGAGCGTCAGCGGCCTCCCCATAGGGGCTATCCCTCCTAATACCCCAGTCACCTTTACCGTCCATTTCAGCCGCCCGATGGTGCCTAACGAACGCTATGAGGGATTGCTCCTGCTCGGTCCACCCGAGGCTCCGACGCTGAAAGAGGTGCCTATCGTCATCCACCGGCTTGCTGCTATCGAGAAGAGGGTGAATCACACGGTGTCCTTCCCCGGGAACGAATTGCAGTATACGATCAGCATCTACAACATCGATCCAACGGCTTACTGGGAGTTCATCGATTCCATCCCGGAGAACACCGAATTCGTCACCGTCACCAACGCCATCTACGACCCCGTGCTTAACCGGGTGGTCTACACCGGCACGCTCCGGCCCGGATATAACCTGATAAACCTTACCGTCCGCATCACCGACACAGTGAAAGCGGGGACATTGATCACCAACACCGGCATAGTGAGGGCTCCCAGCCTCTTCAGTGACACACAGTCAGCTAGCGTAACCACCTGCATCGGCTCGGAGGACTTCAGCACTTCTCATAAACTCGCCTCTTCACAGGTCCGGGCCGGTGATATCATCACCTACGAGATCCACGTTCTCAACACCGGTGACGAGCTGGCCTATCTCACCCTCACCGATACCATCCCGGTGAGCACCACCTTCGAGAGCCTCTATAACAATCCACCTTACCAGCATTTCAAGTACAACGCCGCTATGAACCAGGTGGAGTGGGCCGGCAATATCGCCCCTGGTGATGAATGGATCTTCTCCTTCCAGGTGAGGGCGGATAACGATATAGCTCTGTGGTGGAAGACCATCACTAACACCGCCTTCATCTCCTGGGAGGGCAACACCATGGACCTCACGGCCTCCACGAGGATTGTGCCGCCCTACACTCTCCGCTTGTTGATGATTATGAAGAATTTCACACCATAGCCCTCACGGCTGAAAGATAAAGAAGGGGGCAGAGCCATGGCTCTGCCCCCTTCCCTTTCATCGGCGGGGCGAAAGCTACGGCGATTCCCTGCAGAACAGGACGATGCCGCCGTGGGCGCGGTAGAGGTAGTACCGCCCGTTCGCCTTCAGCACGATCTCCTTTCCTGTCACCAAGGCCGGCTGTACTGGCTCCCTGTCGGAGGAGAGGCAGCCCAGATTCTGGGCCGGAAATTCCTCAGTGCTGACGCGAACGACCTCGATGGCGCTGGGATCTATGCCCAGCCGCACCGCCAAATCATCCTTCGCCCGGGCGACGACCGACCTTGCATTCACAACAGGGGTGGCAGTTGGGCGGCCCGACTGCAACACGGCAGGGGCCCCCTCCAGCCCACAGGTGCAGCCTGCAGCCAGGCAGATGACCGTCAGCAAAAGCAACACCCTACTCATGACCATCGATGGGCCTCCTCAGCTTTCACCTCAGGATGTAGTACGTCCCCTTCTTGGAGCCGATCTTGATGAGCAGCCCTTTGTCCACCATGTCCACCAGGTCGAGGCGGATGGTCTCCGCGCTGACGTCGGGGCAGAGGGCGCGGAATTCGCGGTTGGTGATGCTGCCATGCTCGCGAAGATAGTTCAGGGCCTTGAGCTGACGCTCGTTCAGATTCCGTTCCCACCGAGGGATGCTCCTCCGTTGGCGGACGTTGCGCAGGATGACGGTGAAGGAGAAGGGGGTAGCTCTGAACTCGGGTTGGGGATGTCCGGCCTGGACCATCTCCTCGATCATGCGGTCGATTCCCAAGCCCAGCTCCTCGATATAGCCCCACTGGAAGAGCCCCCTCACTATGCGGGGATTGCGGGAGAAGTGCTCATCCACAATGTTCTCCACGGTGATGTAGCCGGGGAGCCCCCCGGGGCTTCTCACCTCCAAGCGATCGTCGAACATCCTGACCTCGATGCGACGCCCAGATAGGCGGTAGTCACGGTGGGCCACGGCGTTGACGATGGCCTCCCTCACGGCGAAAGGCGGATATTCAAGCCTCTCCTCCCGTTCGAGCCCCCGCACTACAGCTTCAGTGCGCATCTCCTCCCTGACCACCCTCCAAGCCCCCTCAATGATCCGGGCCAAGGGTCCAGAAAGCTCCTCACGGCGCCCGTAGCCGGCCAGTCCATCGGGGCCGCGGGGCTCGATGCCCATGAAGCGCACGAAGACCAAGCCGCTCTGGGGGAGATAGGCTTGGGGGTGCTTCCCGAAAAGGAGCAGGCCGGCTACGGTGGGATTGCCCTCCTCGTCCAGCGCCCCTATCTCGGTCAGCATCTCCTCCAAGGGCATCTTCAGAGGGCGTCCTGTTCGCTCCTCGCGTTTGGCGATGTACTCCTCGATGACCTCCTCATCCAGGTCTGCCCGGGCAGCGCCGGCCACCGTCTCCCCCTCGTAGTCGCCGGTGGATTTGGTGGCCGCCAACTGCCGCACCTCCTCCCCGCCCAGCGGGCGGTTCTCCGCTCCGCTCCTGATCAGCACGCGGCCGTCGGCTAAGGTGTGCAGCTCGGGGCTGCGAGGGACGGAGATGGTCACCACCGTCCCTCCCTCGGCCTCGAACTGCTCCCACTTAACCTCTACGTAAGGGCGACACCGGGATTGGGCCTCGAGCAGTGCCGTCTCCAATTCCTCGGGGAGCACCTCGCATACCTCCCCATCCGGGGCAATCCCCACGACGATGGTGCCTCCATCGCCGTTAGCGAAAGCTACCATGGTCTCGGCCAGAGCGGAGGCATCGGGGGTGGGCATGAATTCTATCAGTTGTCCGGGCCCCTTCTCCAATAAACCGGGAAGCATCGCCTTGCCTGCTCCTTCGTCGATTCCAATTATACCCCACCAGGCGGCAAAAGGCAAAGCCCGTCATCGTGGATGTGAAATCGGGAGATCCTGCACCTTGGGCATCTTAAAAGCAAAAGGGGCATCCGACGATGCCCCTAGAAGCCGGCGAATCTGGCGTTGGGCCCATCCTCAGCTCACCAGGCCATTGAAAAGCCTGAGATAATCCCGTAGATGGCGGGTGACGAGGAAATTCCTGCGCACATGCTCCCGTGCCCTCTCCCCCATTCGCTTCGACTCCTCCGGATGCCGCAGCAGGTACAGCGCCCTTTCGGCGCACTCCTCTGCGCTCCTCACCAGGAAGCCGGTCTCCCCATCTATGACCTGGAGGGGGATGCCCCCCACCTTCCCTCCCACCACGGGCTTCCCCTTCCACATGGCCTCGGTCACCACCAGGCCGAAGCCCTCTCTGGTCGACTTCTGGATGACCACGTCCGCCACCGTCTGGAAGGCGTTCACCTCCCTGTCGTGCACGCCGTGGTAGTTGTGCAGGATGTGGATGTCGAAGTCCTCCCCTGCGTGGCGGCTGGTCTTGTCCAAGTAGTACCAGCCCTCAGGGTCATCGGTGGCCATGGAGCCAACCAGGGCCAATTGCACCTCGGGCGCCTCCTCCTTAACCATCCTGTAGGCGTCGATCACCCCCAAGGGGTCCTTCCAGGGGTCGAATCGGGAGACCTGAAGCAGAAGAGGCCTTTCGACATCGATGCCGAAGCGGGCAATGATCTCCCGGCTCTGCTCCACGCTCAGGGGGGTGTTTTTGGGCGAGAGGGGGTTAATGGATGGAGGGATGACGGCCAGCTTATCGAAGCCCAGGTCGCCGGCATATTCCCTTTTGTGGAATATGCCCACCTCGTACTCCTCAAGATAGGGCTTGATGAAGGCCCACACCTCCGGATCGGGGGTCGAGGTGTCGATGTGGCAGCGCCAGATCCAGTGCTTGCTTCCTCCCCCGCCGTGGAAATGGAGGAGCGCGGCCGGCTGGGGATCGTGGACGACCACGAAGTCGTAACCATCCTGGAAGGCCTCGGCGTTCAGCCGGTTGTAACGTCGGTAGACATCCTTCATTCCCTCGGTCAGGGGGACGTCCATCCCCTGTAGGCCGTTGTGGAGGGCCTTGGTGGTGCTGAAGAATTCTTCCTCCCCGTAGATCACCTGCCATTCGGCCTCCAGGCCCACGTCCCGCATGAGAGGCACCAGCGTGGAGAGGATCTCGGCCACCCCTCCGCCATAAGGTGTGGCGTTGATATGCACCACCTTAGCCCCTTGCAGGCTTTCGGCCAGTTTGCGGATTTCGGCGATGGCCTCGCCGCCCACGATGGGGAGGTAATCGTCCAGCGATCCCTCCTCCAGCTCGACCTTTCTCAGCATAGGAACCTCCTACTTCATAGTCCACCCGACCAGGCCCTTGATGTAGTATTTCTGCAGGATCACGAAGACGAGGACGGGCACCGCGGTTATCAACATCGAGGCAGCGGACAGGATGCCCCAGTCGATGTGATACTGGCCCCTCAGCAGAGGGATACGCTGGGTGGCGACCAGCATGTGGGGGTTGTAGAGGAGGATCAGGGCCATGAAGAAGTCGTTCCACACCCAGGTGAACTGGAGGGCGGAGACCGAGGCCAGGGCGGGGAGGGTCAGGGGCAGGACGATCTTGTAGAAGACCTGGAAGCGGTTAGCGCCATCCAAGCTGGCCGCCTCTTCCACCTCGACCGGCAATGTGCTCATGTAATTCCGCATGAACATAGTGATCCAAGGAAGCCCCCAGGCGGTGTGGGTGAGGATCAGCCCGGGGAAGGTGTCCAAGAGGCCCACCTTCAGCAGGATTCGGAAGAGGGGAACGGCAACCATCTGCTGGGGGATGGAGAGGAGGAGCACTATGAGGAAGAAGAGCATATCCCGGCCGGGGAAGCGGATCCGAAGGAGTCCGTAGCCGGCCAGGGCCCCGAGAAGGAGGGGGAGGAGGGTGGCCGGGATAGCCACGATGAGCGAATTCTTCAACCCCTCTCCCATAGGAGCGGTGGGATGGTTCCAGGCTTTCAGGAAGTTATCGAAGGAGAGGTGGACCTTAGAGAGCTGCCACCACCCATGGACTATCTCGCTGTGCGGCCGGATGGAGGAGACCAATATCCCCATGAAGGGGATGATCCATATCAGGCCGACGATCCAGGCTATCAAATAGACCAGCAGGCGGGTCCATCTTAAGCGCATCATTCACCTCTTCGGGCGGATCGCACAAACCAGACCCCGATGATCAGCGTTAGGGCGGTCAGGAAGGTGGCGATAACGGCTGCGAGGTGGGGTTTGAGGGCACGAAAGGCCAGGAAATACATCTGCAAGGCCAGGACGGTGGAGGATCCCCCTGGCCCCCCCAAGGTGGCGGTGTAGACGATGTCGAAGATCTTCAACTCCCAGAGGATGGTCATGGCCACCACCGTCAGGGTAACGGGCCGCAGGGAGGGGATGGTGATGTAGAGGAACCTCTGCAAAGCGTTAGCTCCGTCAACCTCCGCCGCCTCGTACAGCTCCTTGGGGATGGTCGCCAGGCCGGCCGAGTAGAGGGTCATGCTGAACCCTGTCCACAGCCAGACGGATCCTAAGATCAGGGCCAGGAGGGCGGTGTCCGGGTAAGCCGTCCACGATTTCGCCAGCTGCTCCAGCCCGACCAAGCGGAGGAAGGCGTTGACCACCCCGGCGTTCTCATCGAACAGGTAACGCACCACCACCCCACCAACGATCATGGGGGTGACCATCCCCAGGAAGATGGCGGATTTGATAAACGAGGCCCCCTTCACATCCCTCAGCAACACGGCCAGGATCATCCCCAGCATAACCACGAGCGGGAGATGGAGGAGGATCCAAACGGCGTTATGGGGGATCGCCCCCCACGGTGGGATATGGCGAGGGAACCTGTTCAGGTCCAGGATATCCCGGCTCAACAGGACCTGGGCGAAGTTCCGGAGCCCCACGAATTGCCCCTCCTCGTTGAAGAAGCTCAGCATGAGGGTCTGGATAGCTGGGAAGACGACCAAGGAGCCGATGAGGATGAGGGCCGGGGAGATGAAGGCGATCGCTTCAAGCCACTGCCTGGTTCGCATAACTTCCCCTTTTAGGAAAGGGCGGGGGCCGTTTCAGCCCCCGCCCCACCTCGCAACTCCGAATAGCTGGAAGCCCGCTCAGGGCATCTTCTCCTGCAGGGTCTTCAGGACATCGTCCAGGGCCGCCGGGTTGACCCACAGCAGCTTGAGCTGATCCCAGAAGGCCACCTGCCAGTCGCCACCGATGGTATCATCCAGGTCGGGCAGGGCCTTAAGTGTCCCCGCAGCCTCGGCGATGGCCCGGTCGGCCGGCGGGTAGACGTCCAGGGAGATGTCCGGTCGGCTGGAGAGCTTCCCTCCGCCCTTGCAGCGGGTCTCCATCCCCTCCTTACTGATCACGAAGGCGACGAACTCCTTGGCATCATCGACGCGCTCGCTGTACTTGGGGATGAACATCCAGTCCGACCCACCCACCACGCCCTCCGCTCCCGGCAGGGTGAAGACGCCCAGGTCAGAAGGATCCTCCACCATCCCAGTGATCCAGTTGCCCATGAAGTAGATTCCGTACTCCCCGCTCCACCACATCTCCAGGGCCGAGGTCCACTCGATGGGGTCGCTGAAGTAGCCCTTTTCCAGCAGCGGGACGATGCGCTCTGCAAAGATGCTCTTGACCTTGGGATCGGTCCATTTGACCTTCCCCTCGATCAGGTCGGCGATCAGGTCGGTCCCGCCGAAGGTGGACAGGAAGTGCTCGGTGACGTCGCTGATGGGCCAGCCCACCTCATCCCCGGTGGCGATGGGGTTCTTGACCCCAGGGATGGCAGCCAGCTTGTCCAGCAGGGCCAGGAACTCGTCCCAGGTGGTGGGCGGCTTCAGGCCGTGCTTCTCGAAGAAGGACTTCCTGTACCAGAAGCCCGGCTTCACCCACAGGTATGAGGGGACGCCGTAGACCTTCCCATCCACGGCCGCCGGATCGATGAGGAAGTCGATCCCCTCGGTCAGATCGGTGAGGTCGACCAGGTGCTCCGACTTCTCCTTGATCCACCAGGGCCATGCCATGAAGATGACGTCTCCGAGGGAGCGCTTGGCCTCGAACTGAGCGGGCAGGAGCGGGCCGAGGTCCTCTGAGCGATAGATTCGGTACTCCACCTCGATGCCGGTCTTCTTGGTGAAGGCCTCCAGGACCGGCATAAAGGGCTTCGCCTCATCGCCGGACCATGGCCCGATCACGGTGAGCTTCCCCTTGACGATGCGCCCCTTCAGGATGGCCTCGGCCTCCTCCTTGGGAGGGATCCAGAGCTTCCATCCTGGCATGATGAGGTTGGGGTCCTCGATGTAGGCGAAGCTGGGGTCCTCGGCGTGCTTAGCGTTCGTGGCCTCGAAGATGGCTGGCCAGGCGAAGATGTCGCCGTAGTACTTGTCGGCTATCTTGGACAGCCAATCGCCTAAGGTGACGGTGTACTCCTCTCCCTGCTTGAGGGGAGCTGCTCCAGCCACGGGCACTAAGACTGCTAAGAGGGCGAAAAGCATACTCAGGCTTAAAAGCTTCCTTACCATCGTTCTACCTCCTTTGGCAAAGATTTAGCTTCTCACAGCCAATGAATTTCCTTCGATAGGCATCCCTCCCTTCCTTGAATCGCTCAGCGCGCGCATCGAAAGCCCACATCGTCGTTGGCTGTGGTCACGGTGGCGGCGTTGCGCATGGTGGTCCGCAGGTATTCAGCGGTTTCGAACCATCCACCACCGCGCAGCACCTTGTATTTCTCCCCAAAGTACTCGGTGTGATAAGTGCAGCCAGGGTAGGGCTTGTACCAATCGGCCACCCATTCCCACACATTCCCGGCCATGTCGAAGACCCCATAGGGGCTCACCCCTTCGGCGTAGCTGCCTACGGCTGTGGTGCCCCTGATGCCGCTGTCCTTCCCATTAGCCTTCTTGGGGTCGTATTTATTGCCCCACGGATAGATCCTCTCGTCCGTTCCCCGGGCCGCCTTCTCCCACTCCGCCTCGGTGGGCAACCTCTTGCCGACCCATTTGCAGTAAGCCACGGCGTCATTCCAGCTCACCTTGACCACGGGATGGTTCTCCTTGCCCGGGGTGAAGTAGCTCCTCCAGTTTTTGCTCGCCCCGGCCTTCTCAGCATCGGTGACGTAGCCGGTGGCCTCCACGAAGGCGGCGAACTGGGCGTTGGTCACCTCGAACTTATCTATCTCGAAGGCGGGGAGGTCGACCTCATGAGCGGGGGCTTCATCCGGCCTGCCGGAGTTGGTGCCCATGGTGAAGGGGCCGGCGGGGATGAGGATCATCTCTGCCTCTTTAGCCTCCTCAGTGGGGATGGGGGTGGGGGTTGGAGGAG
>CAYYKQ010000030.1:0-19281 GCA_964440965.1 uncultured Anaerolineae bacterium
GGGCCTTAGGGTGGACGGTGGCCTTGACGATCATCACCTCTTTCTCCATCGCCTCCTGGGGAATGACGCCCGCCTCCAGGTTGTCCACGATGGCCTTGGCCACCGCCGACTGGGTGGGCCCGTAGATCATGTTGGCCTGGCGGAGGTTCCTCTGCTCCAGCGCGGGCACGATGAGGGTGGCGGGGCGAACGGTGAGGTTGGGCTCCAGGATGGTGGTGAGGGCCTCGCGGCGGCGGAGGGGATAGGTGAGCTGGTAGGCGTAGGCCTCGCCCAGAGGGCTATCCTTCGGCCCGGCCACCAGGTCGAGCTGCACCTTCTCCGTTCCTTCTCCCGCCGACCCGCTGCCCAGCCTGAGCCCCGCCGCCCTGATGGCCTCGGCGGACAGGCCGATGTCGTCGAACCGCTCCTCCAGAGCGCCAACTGGAGGCTGGAAACTGGAAGCTGGAAGCTGGATTTTCCCCAGCTTCTCCAGTTCAAGTTGGATCTCGGCCCTCGTCTCGTGGATGAGCGCCCCGCCCACCGCCTTGAGCGGGCGGCGCGGCCGGCCCACCTTGATCCCCATCATGTTCAGTGCCGCCTTCACCGCCACCGCACCGCCGTGGCGGCAGAAGATGCGGGCCAGCTTCTGCACGCCCATCTGCAGCTTGCGGGCCGTGTCCAGGTCGCCCTCCCCCACCGCCCGGTAGATGCGCTGCCATACCTCGGGGAAGACCTGGGCGCTGGCCAAGATCATCCCTTTGGCACCCCCGGCCAGGGCGGGAAGCACCACCTCGTCGTGGCCCACCAGCACATTGATGCGGTCGCCGGCGAACTCCAGCACCTCCATCATGTAAGTAAGGTTGCCCGAGGAGTCCTTGAGGCCCACGATGTTGGGGATGTCAGCCAAATCCTCGATGACCTCGCGCGGCAGGTAGCGGTCCACCGCCTGGGGGATGTTGTAGAGGATGATGGGGATGTCCACCGCCTTGGCTATCTCGTAGAAGTGCTGGTAGACGCCCTTGTCGGAGGGGTGCAGGAAGTAGGGGGTGACCACCAGGCAGGCGCTGGCCCCCGCCTCCTTGGCCGCACTGGCCAGCTCTATGGCCTCGCGCGTCCCAGCGGCTCCCGTGCCGGCGATGACCGGCTTCTCGCCCCCCACCTCGTCCAGGACGACCTCCAGCACCCGCTGCCTTTCGTCGGGGGACATGTAGACGAACTCCCCTGTGGTGCCACAGGGCACGAAGCCGTCCACGTGGGGCAGGCAGAAGCGCACCAAATTGCGCAGCGCGGCCTCATCCAGCTCCCCTTCTTTGGTAAAGGGGGTCACCAAAGCAGGGAAGACGCCTTTTAGCCATTGTGTCTTGAGAGCCATACCGCCCTCCTATCAATCCATTGCCAGCTCCCCTAGCCACCTCGCCCAAGGAAGCTCTTGCTTAACCGCGTTGTAGAGTTTCTCATCGGCTGTCCAGAACTCGCAGCCCAGCATCTCGGCCAGAGCTAAGTAATGGGCATCGTAAGCGGCGGGGCGATCGAAGTGCTTAGCCATCTCCCACGCCCGTCGGTGGAGCCCGTCGGGGTAAAGCAACCGCACACCCTGTCTGTGGATAAGGGTGAAGGCCTTCTCGCCCTCCTCGGGGGTGATTTCGGCTCGATGTACCTTATTGCGGATCACCGAGGTGACCTCAAAGGCCCACAGATGTGTGGATACGATCTCCACCTCCCGATCGATCCACCCCGCCCAAAGCTTCTGAGCCAGCGGACTATCTTCCTCGGCCAGCACCAGCTTGAGGCCCAGACTGGCATCAACGCAAACCACCTGAGAGTTCACGAAGACGCTCCTTCCTTAGCTGGCGTAACTCCTCCGTCGAATCGGACAAAGGAATGCCGCCAGTGCGAGCAAGGATCTGCTCTCTTAATGCCTGTGCCTCTTCCAGTGCCGCCATCCGCTTGGCACGCATGCCCTCGGCATCGAGTCGCTCTAGACGCTCTAGATCCTCAAGGCTGACGATGGCCGCCTTGGGCTTCCCCCGAGAGATGAGGACGATCCTTTTCTTGCCATAGGCCGCTTGGTTAACCACCTCGGCCAGAGCGTTTTTAGCTTCGGTCATACTGACCATGACCCTGCCCATCTTCGCCCTCCTTTTGGCCAATTTAGACCCTAAGGCCATTATAGCACAGGACCGCTTTCGACGCCAAGTCCCCACTGCAAAGTTGGTAGACCGGTAAATTGGTATGTGGTAGATTGGGAAATTGGTAGTATGGTAGATTGGTCAACTAATGCGCTAATTTACCAATTCCCAATCTACCAGTTTACCCCCAATCCACCGCTCTACGGCTTTGGCACGGCCAGGTCCTCCGGCCCCTGCTCAGAGAGCTTGGCCTCAGGGAAGTTCTCCTGGATGATCTCGCGGATGATCTGGGCGTACTTCACCTTCACTCGAGCCCAATCGGCCAGCATCTTCCCGCTGACCCATGGTTTATACAGCGCCTGTGGCCCTACGGCGCAGGCCGGGCCCGGCTCGATCTTGTAGTAGCAGGGCGCGGTCACCCGCGTCAGCTCGGGAGCGTCGTAGAACCGCATGTAACCGCCGAAGGATTCGGTGAGGATGATGTGGACGTCCAGGGGGATGTCAATGGCCTGGCGGATGGCGGCGAACTGGGGCAGAGAGAGGTCGGCAGGAGGGTTTATCGACCCCGCGCCCAGGGACTCCAGGACCTTGCAGCCGGCGGCGTTGGCGTGGCCGGCGTAGATGGAGACCTTGAAGATCACATCCTCTGGGATGTCGCCGTTCTTCTTCATCTCATTGAGCAGCCAGAGCTCCCCCTCATCCACCACCAGAAAGCCGCGGAAGCCGATGTCAATGCAGGTCATGATGTCGGCGATGACGTGGCGCAGCTGGTCGGAGCCGTGGAAGCGAAGGCCAGAGATGATTCCTTCAGGGGTTATGAGCTGCCGGCCCGTGTACCACGAGTACCGTGGGCCCGGGGTGAGGATGACCTCTATCTTAGCGTCGGCGGCCATCTGGGCGAAGTCCTTGAGCTCCGCCTTGTCCAGAAGGGTGGCCCCCATGACCACCGAGATGGCGCGGTGGACGGGGATGTGGCGCTTCTCCGCCTCATCGATGACTGCCTCCATCACCTCGGGCCTCTCCACGCCGGAGATCTCTATGCGATAGTGCGCACCGTCGGGAAAGCGCTTGGTGCTGGTGGGAAGCTCGTAGGCGTCCCGTCCGGGGATGCCCACCTTCTCCATGGCCTCTGCAACTTTATCCATCTTCATCGGCATGCCTCCTCTTCAGTTTCAGTTTGGTGAAAACCCCGCGCCCCCCATTCTATCACCTAATGGGTTTTTTCGTCAAACCCCGCTTACCTGGGCTCTGCAAGTAGGCTTGACTAATCCCCTGCCAAGTGGTATCATTCAGATGGAAAGCGGAGAAGGACGGCGATGTACCTCCAACCCAGGCGCAAGAGGCATTTCACCCCCTTTCGCATCTTCCTGCTTCTCCTCCTCTTGGGAGGAGGGGCATTTGTGATCCTCAAGCATCCCAAATGGAGGCCCCCTTTCGAGCCCACTCCTACGCCCACCAGGTCCGCTTCCTCTTACCTGGCCGAGGGCGACGCCTTCTACCAAGATGGACGGCTGGACGAGGCGATAGCCTCCTATAAGGAGGCCACCCGGCTTAACCCTCAGGATGTCCGCCCTCTGGTCCGCCTGGCCAGGCTGCTCGCCCTGCGCTATCGCACGGACGAGGCGGTCAGATACGCCCAAAGGGCCGTCGAGCTGGCTCCTAAGAGCGCCAAGGCCCAGGCTATCTTGGGGATGGCATTGGACTGGGATGGGCAGATAGAGGAGGCTATCGCCGCCTGCCTGAGAGCCATAGAGCTGGATCCGAACTACGCAGAAGCCCACGCCTATCTGGCGGAGGCTTATGCCGACAGGGGCCATTGGAACAAGGCTCTGGAGGAGGCCCAGCAAGCCGTCTACCTCGACCCGGAAAGCGTGGACGCCCACCGCGACCTGGGCTATGTCCTGGAGGTCCAGGGAGACTACAAAGGGGCCATCGCTGAATACCAGAAGGCCGTGGCCATCCATCCGAAACTGGGCTACCTCTACATCAGCCTGGGACGGAATTGCCTTGTGCTCGGTGACTACGAGGAGGCGCTCGCCCAGTTCCAGAAGGCCATTGAGGTCGACCCCAACAACCCTCGTGGCTATGACCAGCTGGGATGGACCTATTTCCATCAGCAGGACTACGAACGAGCCATAGCAGCGTTAAAACAGGCCATCGAGATCGATCCGAACTACGCGAGCGCCTACGGCCATCTGGGCGTGACCTACTACGTGCAGCTGAATTACGAATCGGCCATCCCCAATCTCAAGCGGGCCATAGAGCTGGGAGCCCATTCCATCGAATATTACTACGAACTGGGCCTCTCCTATGCCTACTTAGACCAATGCGAGCAGGCCGTCCCCTGGCTCGAAAAGGCCCTGGAGATGGACCCCAATTGCCGGCCAGCCCTGGTGGGAATGGAGCTTTGCCAGGAATAAGGCTATGCACAATCGAAGGAAAGCTGAGCATCTGCGCATCGCCTTGGAAGAAGACGTGCAGTTTAAGGGCCTGACCAGCGGCTTTGAACACTGCCGCCTCCTCCACTGCGCCCTCCCTGAGCTGGATAGGGACGAGATCGACCTCTCGGCAACCCTCTTCGGCAAGTCCCTGAGCGCCCCCTTTGTGATCTCAGCCATGACCGGGGGGACGGAGCTCGCCCAGAGGATAAACGAGAATTTAGCCTCGGCGGCCCAGGAGTTGGGGATAGCTATGGAGGTCGGCTCCCAGCGGGCAGCCATCGAAGATCCAGCCCTCATCTCGACCTATCGAGTGCGCCATGTGGCTCCCGACATCCTCCTCTTCGCCAACCTGGGGGCTGTGCAACTCAACTACGGCTATGGAGTTAAGGAATGCCGGCGAGCGGTGGAGATGATCGAGGCCGATGGCCTGGTATTACACCTGAACCCACTTCAGGAGGCCCTCCAAGAGGGGGGCGACACCGACTTCTCCGGGCTTCTTCCTAAGATCGAGGCCGTCTGTCGGGCACTGGAAGTGCCCGTTGTGGTCAAAGAGGTGGGGTGGGGCATATCGGAGGAGGTGGCTAAGAGGCTGGCCTCAGCGGGGGTGGCCGGGATAGAGGTAGCCGGAGCCGGAGGGACCTCCTGGAGCGAGATAGAGAAGCGCTTAGCACCCAGGGAATCCATGCGCCGCATCGCCGAGGACTTCGCCGAATGGGGCATCCCCACCGTCGAATCCATTCAGATGGCCCGGCGTGGGGCGCCGGAAGCGGTGATCATTGGCAGCGGAGGGATACGTACAGGGGTGGATGCGGCCAAGGCCATCGCCTTAGGGGCGGATGCCGTGGGATTGGCCCATCCCCTCCTCAGGCCGGCTGCTGAGTCTAATGAGGCTGCGGTGGAAAAGCTCCGTCAATTCATTGAGGAGCTCAGGATCGCCATGTTCTGCACGGGGGCGAAGACCATCGCCCAATTGAAGGAAGTGCCCATTGAGTGGATTTGAGGACTTCGAACCCTACCTCGCGGCCATCGAGGCAGAGATGAAAGCGATCTTAACCACCCCTCAGAAGCGGCTCTCCCCTTTCTACGGGATGATGCGCTATCACTTGGGCTGGACGGATGAGCGCTTGCGGCCCATCGAAGGCAGGAGGGGAAAACGCCTGCGCCCCCTGCTGTGCTTGTTAACCTGCGAGGCGACAGGGGGCAGGATCGAATGGGCGCTCCCAGTCGCCGCAGCCATCGAACTTATGCATAACTTCTCGCTCGTCCACGACGACATCGAAGACGGCGATGAGGAGAGAAGGGGACGTCCGACCGTCTGGAAGGTATGGGGGGAGGCCCAGGCCATAAACGTGGGAGATGGGCTCCTCGCCCTCTCCCACCTGGCCCTCCATCGCCTTCTCGAGCGAGGGTTCGATCCCGCCAAGGTGGTCGCGGTGATCAAAGCCCTCGACGAGGCGTGCGTCTCCCTCTGTCAGGGGCAATATCTGGATATGAGCTTCGAGAGCCGCTTCAAAGTGACCCTCGAGGAGTATTTGGAGATGGTGCGGCTGAAGACCGCAGCCCTCATCTCCTGCGCTGCCCGCACAGGGGCCATCTTGGCTACCGAGGATAAGGTCCTGATCGAGGGCTACCGCCGTTTCGGTGAGAACCTGGGGATGGCCTTCCAGATAATGGACGACATCCTGGGCATCTGGGGCGACCCCAAGGTGACGGGGAAGCCTGCGGCCAGCGACATCGCCCATAGGAAGAAGACCTTGCCCATCCTCTATGCCTTGGAGCAGAGGATGGGGCAGAGGATAAAACGGATCTATCGCCAAGAGGAGCTCGGGGAGAACGATGTTCGGGCTGTGCTCCACATCTTAGATGAGCTCAAAGCCCGCGACTATGCCCAGGAGATGGCCGAGGGCTACCACAAACGGGCCCTGGCAGAGCTGGAGGCAATGGGGATCGAGAACGAGGCCCAATCGAAACTCAAGTGGCTGGCCACATTTCTGATCGAACGAACGCATTAGCTGCCCTCAATCCTCGCCCATCTCACCGGAGCTGTCCTGAGCGGCATCGGCCACTGCCTTCATTTGTATTCATAGAAGCCCTTGCCCGTCTTGCGTCCTAATTGCCCCGCCTCGACCATCTTCTTCAACAGGATCGGCGGGCGGTATCGAGGGTCTTTGTAATTCTCATACAGGGTCTCCAGGATGTGGAGGACGATGTCCAATCCGATGAGGTCGGCCAGCTCCAGAGGACCCATGGGCAGGTTGTAGCCCAATTTCATGGCCTTGTCCAGCACACTCCGTTCGGCCACCCCCTCTTGCAGGGCGAAGATCGCCTCGGAGATGAGCATGGCTCCGATGCGAGTGGTCACGAAGCCCGGATAGTCCTTCACCACCACCTCTTCTTTCCCCAGCTTGTGCACAAAGTCTATGACCCGGTCCACAACCTGCTGAGTGGTGTCCATTCCCACCACGATCTCCACGAGCTTCATCACCGGGGCCGGGTTGAAGAAATGGATCCCGATGACCCTCCCCTTCTCCTCGACTGCGCTGGCGATCTGGGTGATGGGAAGGGAGCTGGTGTTACTGCCCAGGATGGTCTCCTTGGAGACGAACCCCTCGGCTTTGTGGAAAAAGTCCTTCTTGAGCTCGAGGTTCTCGGGGATGGC
This sequence comes from uncultured Anaerolineae bacterium, assembly GCA_964440965.1. Lineage (GTDB taxonomy): Bacteria > Chloroflexota > Anaerolineae > CAYYKQ01 > CAYYKQ01 > CAYYKQ01. The sequence goes on from CAYYKQ010000030.1 coordinate 7,209, forward strand.
CTCGATGACCACATCTGTTCCGGCCAAGGCCGTCTCCAGATCACCCAGATAACTGAGCCTTCCCCAGAAGGCCTCGGCTTCCTCCTGGGCAATCCTCCCTTTCTCCAGAGCGCGGGAGATGAGCTTGCGGTGGTAATCCTCCGCCCTGGAGAGCGCCTCCGAGTAGATATCGTACAGTGCGGTTTCGAATCCCGCCCTGGCGGTCACATAGCTTATGCCGCTCCCCATCGTCCCCGCTCCGATCACAGCCACTTTCTGCATTTGCCCCTCCTTCGTCAGAGCAGAAATCTCTCAAAGACCTCGTTTCCCAGCAATCTCCCTCTGGCGGTGAGCCGGACCCCTTCCGAATTCACCTCGATCAACCCCAAGCCCTTGAGCTCCCTCAGCTCTTCCCCGTAAACCTCCTCTAACCTCCTCCCGAATCGCCCCTCGAAATCCTCAAAGTTCACCCCCTCATTAACAAGCCGCAAGCCCAGGATCATGGTCTCCGCCATCTCGGTGGCCTCATCTATCTCCTCGCTCTCCGCCACGGGCGATTCGCCCTGCCAAAGGCGTTCGATGTACTCCTCAGGGCGGAGGACATTATGCCACCGCCGCTGGCCGAAATAGGAGTGCGCCCCCGCTCCAAAGCCAAGATATGGCCTGTTCCGCCAGTAGGTCAGATTGTGTCGGCAAGCTGTCTTTGGGATTTGGTCATTGGTCATTGGGATTTGCTTTGCCCAGTTGGATATCTCGTAATGGGTGTAGCCGGCCTCAGCGAGCATCTCCTCGGCCAGGATGTACATATCGGCGGCGAGGTCGTCATCTGGGGCGGGGATCTCCCCCTTAGCCACCTGCTGAGCCAGAGGGGTGTGCTCCTCGAGGGTGAGGCAGTAGAGGGAGAGATGCTCCGGACGGAGGCTAAGGGCCCGACGGAGGGTGCTGCGCCAGCCATCGAGCGTCTGAGCGGGGAGCCCGTAGATGAGGTCGAGGTTGATGTTAGCGAAACCGACCTCCCGCGCCCATCGGTAAGCCTCTACAGCCTCCCTGGAGGTGTGAATGCGGCCCAGGAGACGCAGTTCCCCGTCATCAAAACTCTGAACCCCCAGGCTCAAGCGGTTGACCCCTAACTCAAGCAGGCCGGCAAGGTAATCCTCATCAACGGTGCCCGGGTTCGCCTCAACAGTGGTTTCGATCCCCTCAGGGGCGAGGAAAGATCGTCTGCAGGCGCGAAAGATATCCCTCAGGAGGGCAAGAGGGAGCACTGTGGGAGTGCCCCCTCCTAAGTAGATGGTCGCCGCCCTTAACCGGCGACTCTGGCCTGCCAGCCTCATCTCCTCGATCAAGGCCCTCACATAGCTTTCGAACAGATGCTCCAGGCCAGCATAAGAGTTGAAGTCACAGTAGGTGCATTTAGCCTTGCAAAACGGGATGTGGATGTAAAGGCTCACACTCTCCATAACGGTCCTCATTTGATGAGGCTGGGCAAGCTGTGTGTCCCGTAGAGGCTGATGATGAGCTGGGGAGGCCTCCCCGATCGAACCTGAGCTTTGGCATCCAGCACGTAGAAGTAATCCCACTTCCAGGTGGCGTCGATCAGAAGCTGAATGAACTCAGGGGTCCTCCAAGGGTGGGGGCGGATCCAATGGTCCTTCTCCCCTTCGTCGTCGATGTAGCTGAGGGAGAGATCGAAGGAATCGCCATTTAAGCGGCGGCATCGAACCCAGATATCTACTCCTTTGGGGATGTGAAAGAGTACGTTGGTGCGGGGACGCATGAGGGGGATATGAAATTCCAAACCCACCCCCCTCAATTCTCCCCAGGAGAGCCAGAGCTCTCGGGAATCAATATCGCCTTCTCCAACGGCCTCTCTCAAGGAGATGACCTCGGGGGTGGGCAAAGGGGTAGGAGTAGCAGGGGCACAGGCGTCCATCAACGCCGTCGCGAACAACCCTACGCTCAGAAGGAGGTCAAACCACAGAAGTCGAGATAGCATCTATCGCCTTCATCTCTGGCCATAATTGTTCGGCTGCCCCTTTGGTACGCCCGGGGGGACTCGAACCCCCAGCCTGCTGATTCGAAGTCAGACGCTCTGTCCTATTGAGCTACGGGCGCACGCTAGCTTATGGCATATGGCTTATAGCCTATGGCGGTAGTGTGCTATTTGCCATGCGCCATAAGCCATTTGCCAATCAGGGTGAGCGGCGGGATTCGAACCCGCGATCTCCTGGGCCACAACCAGGTGCCTTAAACCACTGGGCCACGCTCACCAAGCTACCTAAATTCTACTACACAAAGCGGATTATGGCAAATCGCCCGGATGATCATCCTCGATCCTTAAAGCCGCCTTAGCCTTGTTGGAGAAGCCAGCTTTTTGTGGTAAAATAACGGATAGGATAGCCAATTGGGAGCGGATCATGCCCATCAGGGTATTGCCGCCGGAAGTGGCGGCCAAGATCGCCGCCGGTGAAGTGGTGGAACGACCGGCCTCCGTGGTCAAGGAGCTGGTGGAGAATTCCATCGACGCCGGAGCCAAAGAGATCAAAATCGAGGTGCGCCAGGGAGGGAAGCGCCTGGTGCGGGTCATCGACGACGGGATGGGGATCCCCGCCGATGAGGTGGAACTGGCCTTCGCCCGCTACTCGACGAGCAAGCTCGCCACCGTCGACGACCTCTCCCACATCAGCACCCTGGGCTTCCGTGGCGAGGCCTTGGCCTCGATCGCTGCCGTGGCCCAGGTCACTTTGGTGACCAGGACTGCCGACGAGCCTATGGGAACGTTGATCCGATTGGAGGGCTCGAAGGTGATTCGCCGCGCCAAGACCGGCTCTCCGAGGGGCACGGTGGTCACTGTGGAGAACCTCTTCTACAATGTCCCTGCCCGCCTGAAGTTTCTGCGCTCCACGGTCACCGAAGGGAAGCATATCTCCCGCCTGGTCACCCGCTACGCTATGGCCTATCCGGAGCTGCGCTTCAGCCTTCTAAGCGAGGGACGCATAGCCTTCCGCTCAACCGGCAGCGGCGATCTGTACGATGTGCTGATTGAGGTCTATGGGCTCGAGGTGGCAAAGCAGATGCTGCGGGTGGCAAGCGCCGAGGGATCAGGGACGGCTGGCCAGGCCAAGATCTCCGTCCATGGCTATGTCAGCATCCCTTCGCTGCACCGAGCCAACCGCGATCACCTGACCTTCTTCGTCAATCGCCGCTGGGTGCAGGACCGGATGCTGGCTTATGCTGTGGAGGAGGCCTACCATACCCTGCTGCCCAAAGGGCGTCATCCTGTCGTGGTGCTCAACATCGAGGTGGATCCGACCCTGGTAGACGTCAACGTCCATCCCACCAAGAGGGAGGTGAGGTTCCTCCAGAGCGAGGCCGTCTTCGCCGCCGTGCAGAAGGCTGTGCGCCACACCCTGATTGAGGGTGCGCCGATCCCCACCATTTCCCCGTTCAGGGTCCTCCCTGTGGAGCGCCTGGAGAGGCGAGAGAAGCTCAGAGGGAGGCGTCTCAGTAGGGTGGAGATGGCCTTGGAGGTGCAGCGCCCCGCAGAGGAGCGCCCCATTCCCAGGATGGAGGGCAAGCTGCCGCCTCTGCGGGTGTTGGGGCAGATAGCCCAAACTTATATCATCGCCGAGGGGCCGGATGGGATGTACCTCATCGACCAACACGCTGCCCACGAGCGCATCCTTTATGAGAGGCTGCTCGCCGCACAGAGGCAGAAAGGCCCCATCTCGCAGACCCTTTTAGAGCCTCTGACCGTCGAACTGCCCTTCCAGAGGGAGATAACCGAGGAGGACCTGAACGCTTTGGCCGAACTCGGTTTTAAGGTCGAGCCCTTCGGAGGGCAGACTTATCTGGTGAGGGCCGTGCCCGCCATGCTCAAAAGAGGGGACATTAGTGCCGCATTAGGTGAGGTCTTAGGAAGCTTAGGGACGAACAGAGAGGAATGGCGAGAGAAGGCCCTGATCAGCATCGCCTGCCACAGCGCCGTGCGGGCCGGCCAGGCCCTGACCGAGGAAGAGATGAAGGAGCTGGTAAGGCAATTGGAAAAGACGGAGATACCTCGCACCTGTCCCCATGGACGCCCCACCTTGCTCCGCCTCACTAAAGCGCAACTGGAGAGGGAGTTCGGCAGGAGGTGAGAGGTCCTCTCTGTGAGCATGGGGCATCACATGTAGGCGATGTCATCCCAGGGATGGCGATACAGCGGCTGCTTGAGCCGCTTCTGATCGAGGATATGGCCTATGAGGCCGATGCTCCTCCCCACGACGAAGATGGCGTTTAGGTAGCCCAGATCGACGATCTCCTGTACCTCCTCTTCAGTGAAGCAGCCGCAGCCACGGAGCATGTCCACGAAGCAGACCCCTATGCAGCCGTCAACGTTCAGGATGAGGTTGCTCCTTTTGGCTGTGGTGATCCTCTCCACCTTCAAGGCGTAGTCCAGCAGCTCAGTGCTGGGGAAGTGCTTCTTAGCGTAATCCTTGAGCAGCTTAACCCGCATATCCGGGTTTTCCACGCTTTTGACCCGATGTCCGATGCCTGGAATGTACATCCCCTTAGCCTTCATGTCCTCCACGAATTGCCTCGGGGTCATGCCTGCATCGTAGGCGGCCTTAAAGTAGCGGGCTGCGTCGTCGATGGCCCCCCCGAAGCGCGGGCCTATGGTCAGCAGGCCGGAAGCCAGGGAGGAGACAAGGTCCTTACCTGCGCGCGCAGCGACGATGGCGTTGTGTGCGCCTGAAACGGCCGGGCCGTGGTCGGCGACGATCTGAAGGCACATCTCGATGAAGCGGCGGGCATAGTCGGGCAGCTCCTTCTTGAACCACAGAAGGCCGATCACCCCGCCGATTCCCATGCCGCTTTCTATGACCTGAGTAATGGGTATCTTGTTGTAGGTGGGCTCCTCGCCCCGATCATCGGAGATAGTGGAGATGAAATGGGTTGGCTTGCGAATCAACCCCTGTTTCAGAGCGACCTCGTAATCCAAAGGCAGGGTGGGGACCTCGGGCTCAACGATAGGCTCTATCTTCCCCTTCGCCTTGAGCATCTCGAAGGTCTCTCTGATCTTCTCCCCGAAGTCGTCATAGGAGTTAGGCACAATGGCCCCTGCCCTCCTGAGCGCTGCGTTCTTGGCATCGGCGGTCTCCAGCTCCGTGCCCGCCTTGGCCCCGGCATGGCCGAATTGCACGGGGGTAGGGAAGACCTTAGCGCATGTGCCTATAACCCAGATGACCAGCGGCTTGGTGATGCGGCCATCCTCCAAGGCCTCGACGATGCGGTACTCGTCGGTGCCCCCTATCTCCCCTAAGCAGACCAGCATCTTGACCTTAGGATTGGCCTCGAAGCGCAGCAGGTGGTCGAGCAGGGTGGAGCCGGGATAGGCATCGCCGCCGATGGCGATCCCCTCGTAGATGCCATCGGCGTTGCGGGCGATGACGTTAAAGCATTCATTGCTCATCCCGCCCGATTTGGCCACGAAGCCCACGCTGCCTCGCCGATAGAGCTTGGCATTGATGATATTCTCGACCGTGCCAGCCGTGTTTCCTATCCTAAAGCAGCCAGGGGCGATGCCACCCACCGTGGCTGGGCCGATGATCACCTTGCCCAGCTTCTTGGCTGTAGCGGCCATGATGCGCGCTTTTCGCTCCGGAACCCCTTCGGCGATGACCGCTATGGTGCGGATGGTGGGCTGCTCCAGCGCCTCCATGGTAGTGGGAAAGGCTGAGCGGAAGGAGGCGAAGTTCACCATCACATCTGCCTCAGGGTGTTCGGCCGCCGCCTTGGCGATGGTGCGGTACATGGGGATCAGTATCTCCTTCGCCCCGAAGAAGGCCTTGTGAAAGCCCTCCCGGGTGGGGTTAACGATGGCCGCCACCGAGGGCTTCTCCCTCCGGCAGACATAGTCGAAATCCAACATCCGCTGGATCGGCCTTCGGTGGTAGCCGTAGATGATCGCGGTAGTAGTACGGTCGAATAGTTCGTAATCTGGCTTGGCCATTACGGTCTCCTTTCGAGTTTAGTTGTTGGGTTGTTTGGTGGTTGGATGGTTTTTGTATAGCGGTATTTGCCGGAGATATAGGCGTTGAGTTTAGGGGCGATCACTTTGACCTCGTCCAGCAGCTCGTGCCCTAAGTTTTTGGGTAGCAAACCGCGTTGGATAGCTTTGCTCAGCCAATCCTGAGTTTCATATAAAGAGCCGCGGGCGTAGTAGAGAAACCTGGCAACGTCGCCGATGTGGTGGCGTCCATAGCTTTCGGCAATATTGGCGCTGATCGAGTCAACAGCGCGGACTAACTGTTCGCCCACGGTTTTCTTCGCAAAGTAATCCCATCCTTCGACTGCTTTCCAAACCCTTTCAGCCAGCCGTCGCGAAAGCACATAAATCTCAATGTCCTTCAGCTGTTGATATCCGCCCACGATTAACCTCCCTAACCAACCATCCACCCAACCACCTAACCACTTAGTGCCATCGACACGATCCTGGTCATATGGGTCTCCGGCCCGTAAACCTCGATGGGCACACCCAGTCTCTTGCCCAGCTCGCGCATCATCCGAAGCCCCTCCTGGTAATTGGGGCCACCGCGCCGCACGTAGATTTTGACGTTGTTGGCGATGAGCTTCTCTTTGTACTCCTCCAGGGCCTTAACGATGCCTTCAAAGGTCCTGGCTACATCGGTGAAGTTGGCGATGCCTCCTCCGATGAGCAGGTATTTGGGCTTACCCTCCGGGTCGGGCTCGCGGGTCATCAAGTCGAGGATGGTCTTGGCGTACCTGTAGGTCTCCTCGGTGGTTGGGCCTCCGGAGTATTCGCCGTAGATGGCCATCTCGTCCCCGAAACCTAAGTCGCTGATGGTATCGGCGTAGACGATGCTGGCTCCGCCGCCGGCCACCAGGGTCCATACATGTCCTTTGGGATTGAGCACCTTGAGCTTGAGGGAGGCGCCGGTCTTCCTGTCCAAACTACGGATGTACTCCTCCTCAGGCAGCAGGCGCGTGCCGAAATCGGCGGGGAACTCGATATCCCCCCACTTAGGCCCGCATTCGAAGGCCGCTGTGTCATCCAGCCTGGCTACGAAATCCAGAGGGATCACCTGGCCGTCCACGAAGATAAAGGGGTTGATCTCCAGGTAGGTGAAGCCCAGGTCAACGAAGAACTTGTGCAATGCGCGGATAAGCTGTACCACACTCTCCTTCCTGTCGAAATCGGGCAGCTCCCCAGCGACGTCCACATCCTCTATGCTCTCCAGGACCGGCACCTGGATTTGGACCACGCTTTCCCACTGTTCTTCGATGTCTATGCCCCCCTGGAGCGAGAAGTAGATGATATCGGCCTCCCGCTCGGTGCGGATGGCTAAGAATAGTTCATCTTCCCGCTCGTGGGGAATGAAGGGTTCAACCAGGAAGTGGGTCAGCTTATCGGTGAGCTTGCCGATGGTCTGTTCCCTTCCCATGTGCTCGTCGATCCAAGCCTTGGCTTCATCCAGGCTCAGGTTAAGAGCTAACAACCCCATCTTGGCCCGTTTGCCAAAGAGCTGATCGGGCTTGACGACCAGCCTCTCCTCTTTCAGCCAGGGGTTTGCAACTATCAGTTCATCCCAATCGGTTTGGGGGGTCACCAGAGCCACCTTGCCAGGGTAGGAGAGCCCTTCCAAGTAGTCGGGCAGGTATTTAGCCAGAAGCCGTTTGGCATCGTATTCGCGGATCGCGCGTCTCGCCATCGCCCCCTCCTTGTATCAGTCAATTAGTCCCCAGTCGGTTAGTCCTAGGTCAGTCCTCGAGCCTTCAGACCATCGGACTTAGGACTAAATTCACATATTCTCTATCACCGCCTCCCCGAATTCGGAGCATTTAAGCAAGGTGGCGCCCTCGATCTGCCTCTCCAGGTCGTAGGTCACCCTCTTCTGCAGGACAGTCCTCTCGATGGCGGATTCGATGAATTTGGCCGCTTCGCTCCAGCCCATGTACTCCAGCATCATGGCCGCGGAGAGGGTGATGGAGCTCGGGTTGACCTTGTCCATCCCTGCGTACTTAGGCGCGCTGCCGTGCGTGGTTGCGAACAGGGCGATGCCCGTCTCATAGTTGATGTTGGCGCTGGGGGCTATGCCCAGCCCGCCCACCTGAGCAGCGCACGCGTCGGAGATGTAGTCGCCGTTGAGGTTCGTAGTGGCGATGACATCGTATTCGTCGGGCCTCAGGAGGATCTGCTGGAACATGGCGTCGGCGATGCGGTCGTTGATCAGGATCTTGCCCTCAGGCACCTTGCCGCCGTATCTCTTCTTGACCTCCTCCTCGGTGACGATCTGATCGGGGAATTCATCCCGCGCCACCTCGTAGCCCCACTTCCTGAAGGCACCCTCGGTGAACTTCATGATGTTGCCTTTGTGCACCAAGGTTACGCTGCGGCGGTTATGTTTGAGGGCATAATTGATCGCTGCCCGCACCAATCTCTTGGAGCAGGTGATACTGATGGGCTTGACCCCTATCCCGCTGTCGGGGCGGATGGTCACTCCCATCTCATTGGCCAGGAACTCCATCACCTTTCTGGCCTCATCTGTGCCCTCGGCCCACTCGATGCCGGCGTAGACGTCCTCCACGTTCTCGCGGAAGATGACCACATCCAGCTTATCGGGGTCCTTCACCGGCGCAGGCACGCCCTTGAGATGGCGCACCGGGCGAACGCAGGCGAAAAGGTCAAGCTTCTGCCGTAGGGCGACGTTCAAGGAGCGGTAACCCCCTCCCACAGGGGTGGTCAACGGCCCCTTGATGGCCACCACGTATTCGCGGATGGCGTTGACTGTGTCGTCGGGCAGATATTCGCCGTACCTCTCGTATCCATCTGCGCCGGCGAAGACCCTAAACCAAACTATCTTGCGCTTCCCGCCGTAGGCTTTCTCCACCGCCGCATCCACTATCCTGCGCATCACTGGGGTGATATCCACCCCGATGCCGTCGCCCCTGATGTAGGGGATGATGGGGTTATCCGGTACGATGAGCTCCCCGTCTTTTACCATGATTTTCCCGCCCTCGGGCGGGGTAAGTTTCTCAAACATCCCCTTCCCTCCTTAACTGTGCAAGATCAGGAGATCTCGCACCCTGCAATCACGGCTTGGCCACCGACTGCTGCGGAGGGTGTCCCGGATCCTTAACGGGGCCAAGCTTCATTGGGGTGAGCCTCGCCCTCTTTGGCGATGGGCCACCCCCTGGATAAACTGCCAAATGGCTGGCGAGGTTCCCACTTTAAAGCTACGACTTAGCCACTGTGTAGTTAAGCAGGCCGCCGGCCAGCAAGATGGCCCTCTGTCGCTCGGAGAGCCTGGCCTCTAAGGGGATTGAGATCCCTTTGGTCTTGTTCACCAGCAGGATCTCCTCTCCCCTCTCCAGCCTGGCTCGGATGTGGGGCAGCTCGATCTGGTCGCCCTGTTCCAGCTTGTCGAAATCGGCCTCATCCTTGAAATTGAGCGGCACGATCCCGTCGTTGACCAGATTGTCCTTATGGATCCTTTCGAATGATTTGGCGATGACCGCCTTGACGCCCAGGTACATGGGGCAGAGGGCCGCGTGCTCGCGGCTCGAGCCCTGACCGTAACCCAGTCCGCCAACGACGATGTTGTCCACACCCCGATCGCGATTGGCTGCCGCCCGCTCGGCAAAGGTGGGATCCACCGGCTCGAAGACCACTTGCGAGTAGCGGGGGACGTTGGAACGGTACTTGAGGTACTTTCCCGCGGGCATGATGTGGTCGGTAGTGATGTTATCGCCCACCTTGATCGTCACCTCCCCGGCGATGGTCTCGGGCACCGGTTCGATGTGAGGTGGCTCGCTGATGTTGGGCCCCCGGTAGATCTCCACCTCCTCCCTCACCTCCTCGGGGAAGATAAACATCGAATCGTCGATCAGGAACCGATCGGGCATCTCCACCACAGGGTACTCCATATCCAGGTCGCGTGGATCGATCAGCTCCCCCGTGATCACCGCCGCAGCGGCCGTCTCTGGGCTGGTGAGGTAGACATTGGCCGATTTGGTGCCGCTTCGCCCCAGGAAGTTGCGGTTAAAGGTGCGGATGGACACCGCATTGGTCTTAGGGGCCAAGCAGTTGCCGATGCAGGGCCCGCAGGCCGCCTCCAAGATGCGTGCCCCCGAGTCGATGAGGTCGGCCAAGGCGCCCTCCCGGGCCAGCATCTGCAGCACCTGCCTCGAGCCAGGGGCCACAGCGAAGGAGATATGAGGATGCACTTTGTGACCTTTGAGGATACGCGCCACGGTCATCAAGTCCTTGTAGGAGGAATTGGTGCATGAGCCGATGACCACCTGGTCGACCTTGAGGCCGGCCAGTTCGCGCACGGTCTTGACGTTGCCGGGGCTATGAGGACAGGCAACCAGCGGCTCGATGGTGGAGAGGTCCAGCTCGATGACCCTGTCGTACTCGGCGTCGTCATCGGCCTTGAGCTCCACCCACTGGTCCTCGCGCCCCTGGGACCTGAGGAAATGCCTGGTCCTCTCGTCAGAGGGGAAGATGGAGGTGGTAACGCCCATCTCCGCTCCCATGTTGGTGATAGTGGCCCGCTCCGGCACGCTCAGGGTTGCCACCCCCGGACCGCCATACTCCATCACCACCCCTACGTTTCCCTTGGTGGTGAAGATCTCTAACATCTTCAATATCACATCCTTAGCGCTCACCCAGGGGCGGAGCTTGCCGACCAGGTTGATCCTGTACACCCTGGGGCAGGTGAGATAGAACGGCCCGCCGCCCATGGCCACAGCCACATCTAAGCCCCCCGCTCCGATGCCGATCATGCCCATACCGCCAGCTGTGGGGGTGTGGCTATCGGAGCCCAACAGCGTCTTCCCCGGACGTGCAAACCGCTCCAAATGCACCTGGTGGCATATGCCGTTGCCCGCTCGGGAATAGATGATGCCGTATTTCGCCGCCACACTCTGCAGGTAGCGGTGGTCGTCGGCATTCTCAAAACCCACCTGAACAGTGTTGTGGTCCACGTAGCTTACCGCCAACTCATTTCGCACGGCATCTATACCCATGGCCTCGAACTGAAGGTAGGCCATCGTGCCGGTCGCATCCTGGGTCAGGGTCTGATCGATCTTGATGGCGATCTCGCTGCCAGGGTCCCATTTGCCCTCGACGAGATGGGCCTCCAAGATCTTTTGGGTGAGACTCTTGCCCATGGCGAATCTCCTTTCTTCTTGCCTTCCGCCCATCAACCCTCCGGAGGGGAGCAGGGGGCGAGGTGCGCTCTGATTTTAGCCGCCGTATCCTTGATGACCGCGGTCTTCCTCACCAGAGGGGGTCTCGCCAGACGGAGCCCATCGCCATGCCACCGGGGGATGATGTGCATGTGGAAATGGGGCACGACTTGGCCTGCCGCGCTTCCGTTGCTTTGGAGCAGGTTCACCCCATCGGGTTTAAGCGCTTCCTTGATCGCCTTAGCCACCTTAACCGCCGTCCTCATCACCGCCGCGGCTGTCTCCTCGTTCAATTCATAGATATCGCGGGCATGCCGCTTGGGGATGACCAAGGTATGGCCGGGATTGGCCGGGTGGATATCCATGAAAGCCATGGTCTCCTCATCCTCGAAGACGACCTCGGCAGGGGACCTCCCCTCCACAATGGCGCAGAAGGTACAATCCATTCCTCTTCATCTCCTTTCTGCAGTGCCGATCCCTTAGTGCTCACCTCACATTATAAACGTACTTGTCCCTCCGCGCAATGTGAGGGGATCCATTGTTAGGGCAATCGCATTTTTATCCCATGAGGACCTTAAGTAGATATTTTTCATCCAGTGCTGCTTTCAGCCGCTTGGCTTTTATGCCAACTTTGGGGGTCTTCTCCTGGTGCAGCAAATTGAGGGCAATGTGTCGTAGGATGGCGAAGTTCTGGGCGCCGTTGCCTTTGCGGATGCGGCTGTCATCTTCCCGGAAAACCACGTCCAGCACCCAGTGAACCTGATTCTCGATCTTCCAATGGCCGCGCACCGCATACAGCACTTGTTGCGCATCATTGCCAAGGCTTGTAATGTAGTAGCGAGTTTTTCGAGTGACCTCTTCCCCTACCCTCCGCTCCGCATGCACTTTTACAATTGCG
>CAYYKQ010000031.1:0-19240 GCA_964440965.1 uncultured Anaerolineae bacterium
ATTCTTTCACCCCAGTCAGCAGCGAGCGAGCTCATCACCCCGGCCACCAGCGAGCTCATCAGTGGACAGGGCTAAAACCGATCCCGGAGGAGAAAATTGCCCTTTTGGAGCCAATCGGTCAATTGTGCAACAACTCTAGTGCGAAGCATTCCATTCTACATCATTCGAACAAGCGGGCGATCTCATCTCTCTCGAAGCGTGGAAGTTCCTTAACCACCCCCTCTGCCCTCAGCTTCAATCCTTCCCCCTCCTCTACCACCTTTCCAATGACTGCCGCTTCGATGCCCGCCTCGTTCAACGCCTTGATGACTCGCTTCGAATCCTGTGGCGACAGGGTTATAAGCAGCGAACCCGAGGCGATGACGCCCAAAGGGTCAAGGCCATATTCGGCGCACAGGGAGGCCGTCTCCGGCAGGATGGGTATGGCTTCCTCGTAGATTACCAATCCCACCTTCGCTGCCTTAGCCAGCTCCCAGAGCCCTGTGGCCAGCCCTCCCTCAGTAGGGTCATGCATGGCATGGATCTGGGCCTGAGCGGTGGCGATCTGGGCCTCGGGCACGACGCTGATGCCGGGGCGGTGCAGGAACTCCCTGCAGCGGGCAATGAACTCCGGCGGATGATTGCCAGCCAATTCATCCGCTTTCTCCCTGGCTATGATGGAGGTAGCCTCAATAGCCAGACCCTTAGTGAGGAGGATATCATCCCCCACCTGGGCCCCGCTGGTAGTGACTAATCTCCCCCTCTCCACCTCGCCCAGCATCTGCCCGACTACGATGGGGCGGCCCAAGCCGTAAGTGACCTCGGTGTGGCCGCCGCAGAAGGAGATGCCGAGCTTACGGCAGGCGCTGGAGATCTGGGAGAATATCACCTCTATTGATTCCTTGGTCGCCTTGCCCTCCGGCAGGAGCAAAGTGGCGAGGAACCATTTGGGCACAGCGCCCATGGTGGCCACATCATTGGCGTTGACGTTGACCGCATACCAGCCGATCTCATCGGTAGCAAAGGTGATGGGGTCTGTCTTGGCCACCAAGTAGCGATCGCCGAAATCGATGACCGCAGCATCTTCTCCTATCTCAGCCCCCACCACCACCCTCTCGTCGGCCTGAGCATATCTGCACATAAGCTCCGCCAGGTAATCCAGCGGCAGCTTGCCTATCGGAAAGGGCTTCCTCATCTCCCCCTCTTGGTCAGCCGCTTAGCTAGCATCTCCGCCACCACGGTCAGATCGTAAGTCGGCAGGTAGTTGGCGGCAGAGGCGTCGAAGAGGACATTAACCGACGCCGGAAACTCCTCATCGGCAAGGTGGAGGATAACCGCCATACGCAGCCGGGGAAGGATCTGGAACATGAAAGAGGCATCGCCAAAGGAAAGGCGCTCCCCTCCCAAGGCCTTAGCAGCAGCTGTAAACCCCTCCAGGTCCTCACCGAAGGCCCGTTCCAAGGGTTTGATGGCACGGTCCCTGAAAACCGGCTCGTAGAACAGCCCGCCGGGCAGTTGGCGGAAGGAGGCCCATTTGTCGGCGAGGCGGGTGCCATCGGCATTGATGAGGTAGTGTAGGAGCAAAATCTTAGTGACAATGGGCGCTTCTCGGCCCGTCATCGCCTCCTTCACCGTGCACTCGGGGTAATTGATGAGATAATCCTCTCCGAAGAACTTCAACTTGATCCGACCTGCGGTGGCAGAAAGCTTCTGATATTCGGCACCGCTTTTCAACGCCACCAGCCATGGGTCGAGGGCCCGCAGCTCTTCGATGGCCTCGGTTAAGGCTGGCCCATAAAATTCCTCAACGCTTCTGGGTTTCATAGCTCCTCCTCCCTGTAATTTTATCACACCGCTCCTCAGCTGTCCAATCCACCGCAGTGAGCTCCCCCTTGCCCAGCGGAGTGAAGGCTGGTATAATCGCAGAGGCATTGACCATTGATTCAGAAAGGAGATCTCCATGCGCCTATCACAGCTCTTCGGACGGACACTCAGGGAAGCTCCCACCGGGGCGAGGACGATCGGGCACCAGCTGCTGCTCAGGGCGGGGATGGCCTGGCGGCTCCCCACCGGTTCCTACAGCTACCTGCCTTTGGGCCGCAGGGTCCTGCACAAGATCGAACAGCTGGTGAGGAGGAAGATGGAGGAGATGGGAGGACAGGAGCTCCTGCTCCCTTCAGCTTATGAGGGGGTGATGGTGGATCTCATCCGCCGCGAAGTGAGTTCCTACCGCCAGCTCCCCCTGATGCTCTATCGAATCCGCGCTGAACCCTCCGGTGGAGGGATGATCGCGGAAGCCCATAGCCTCCATCCTGACCCCGCTGACCTGGAAGCATTCTACCAGAGCGCCCTCCGCACGTGCGAGGATATCCTGCAGCGCTGCGGGCTGAAGGCTACCCATGTGGAAAACCCCAATGGCCATAGGCTCGTAGTCCCTTTGGAAGAGGGGAGGGATAGCTTCATCCGCTGCTCGGAGTGCGGCTACGCCGCCAGCGTTGAGTGGGCGAGGTTCTCCAAAGGGAAGCTGCCCGAGGAGGTGGAGAGGCCCGTGGAGAAGGTGGCCACACCCGGCTGCAAGACCATCAGGGCCGTGGCCGATTACCTGGGAGTACCCATCGAGAAGACGCTTAAGGCCATCTTCTACGCCATGGGGGAAGGAGGCGACACACCTGCTCACCCCCCATCAGGCGGTGAGCAGGCTTATGCCCGGCGAGCAGGCGCGTCGGAGGTGATCTGTGTGGTCATCCGTGGCGATCTGGAGGCCAGCGAGGCCAAACTGAGGGAGGCGCTCGGGGGAGTGAAGTTGCATCCCGCCACCGAGGAGGAACTGGACAGGGCGGGGGTCGTGGCCGGCTACGCCTCCCCCGTGGGACTCTCGGGGATCAAGGTGGTGGCCGACGATTCGGTGCAACCGGGCTGCAATTTCGTGGCCGGAGCCAACGAAGAGGGCTATCACCTTAGAAACGTCAACTATCCCCGCGACTTCGCCGCCGACATCCTGACCGACATCGCTCTGGCTCGGGAAGGCTACAAATGTCCCTATTGTGGCGGCGGACTTATCGAAGTGAGAGGCATAGAAGTGGGCCGCTTAGACAGGCTGGGAACCATAGAGGCCACTTTCGTGGATGGGAGCGGACGGGCCAAACCCATTGTTATGGGCTCTTACAACCTCGATCTCGAAAGGCTGATGCTCGCCATCGTCGAAAGGCACCACGATGGGAAGGGCATCGTTTGGCCGCCGCCTGTCGCCCCCTATCAAGTGCACCTCATCGCTCTGGGGAAAGAGGCGGTGGGGAAGGCGGAGGAGCTATATGCGAGCCTGCGAAACCAAGGCTTCGAGGTCCTCTTCGACGACAGGGACGAAAGCGCAGGGGTTAAGTTCAATGATGCCGACCTCATAGGCATCCCTCTGCGCCTCACGATCAGCCGTCGTACCTTGGAGAAGAACGGCGTAGAGCTCAAGCTGCGAAGCGCAAAGGATCGTAAAATCGTCAGCTTTGATGGGCTCCGTTGTGAGCTGGATAATTTATTTAAAGCATCTGGAACTCCACCGATGTAGGAACCTCTGCTGTCGGATGCGGAATCGAGCCGCAGGCGATTTGCGTATTCTTTCACCCTGTGGTATAATTCTCTCGGCTGGAAAAGTGGGCAACCCCCACTTTTCTTCTTATCGGCTGAATGAGAGGGAAGTAGAACCATGAAGAACGATCTTCTCCAAGCTCTCGAGCAGATTTGCGAAGAGAGGGGCCTTTCCAAAGAGGTGGTCATCGAGGCCATCGAGGCCGCTTTGGTCTCGGCCTATAAACGCGATTTCGGCCCAGCCCATAGGATCATTGCCAAGATCAACCCTGAATCGGGGGAGGCTCAGGTCTTTGCCGAAAAGAGGGTCGTGGAAGAGGTCCATGACGAGCGCTTTGAGATCTCCCTGCCCGAAGCCAAGAAGATAGATCCGGAGGCGGCGATAGGGGGAACGGTCGTGATCGAGAATACCCCCCGCAACTTCGGGCGTATTGCAGCCCAAACGGCCAGGCAGGTCATTCTGCAGCGCATCAAGGAGGCTGAGCGCGAGGCCCTCTACGAGGATTTCGCCGATCGGGAGGGCGAGCTCGTCAATGGCATTGTGCAGAATATCACCTCCCAGGGCGTAATCCTCAATCTTGGCCGGACGGAGGCCATCCTGCCGAAGAGCGAGCAGATACCCAATGAGGATTACAGGATTCACCAACGGGTGCAGGTCTATGTCCTAGAGGTGCGTAAAACCAACCGTGGCCCCCAGATCATCGTCTCCCGCTCCCATCGCAACCTGCTGCGTCGCCTCTTGGAGCTGGAAGTGCCGGAGATATTCAATGGGATGGTGGAGATCAAAGCGATCGCCCGCGAGGCTGGTTCGCGCTCTAAGGTGGCGGTGGCCGCAAGGCAGGAAGGCCTGGATCCGGTGGGTTCCTGCGTGGGCGTGCGGGGTGTACGGATTAAAAGCATCGTCAATGCCCTTAACGGCGAGAAGATCGATGTGGTGGAATGGAGCCCGGATACCAAGACGTTCATCGCCAACGCCCTCAGCCCGGCTAAGGTTGTGAGCATCGAACTCGATCCGGAGTCAGAAGGAGGGAAGACGGCCACCGTGGTGGTGCCCGATGACCAGCTCTCCCTGGCCATCGGTAAGGGAGGGCAAAACGCCCGCCTGGCGGCCAAACTGACCGGCTGGCGCATAGACATCAAAAGCGTAAGCGAGGTCGCCCAGGAGATGCTGGCCAAGGCTGAGGAGATGACCATCATGGCGGGGGAGGACCTCCTCGCCAAGGCTAAAGCCATCTTGGAGGAAGGGAGAGCCCCCACCGCCGAGGAGATGGAAGTGCTTGAGGAAGCCATCAAGGCGACCGAAGCGGCCATAGAGGAAAAGGAAGAGGCCCTCCCCCTTGAGGAGCTGGGACTCTCCACAAGGGTGGAGAATCTGCTGAGAAAAGCCGGCATATCCACTGTGGCGGATGTCCTGACCGCGCTGGAAGAGGACAAGCTGCTGAGCATAAAGGGCTTGGGCCCTAAATCCTTAGAGGAGATCTCGGCGAAGCTGAGGGCTAAGGGCTTCATCCCTCCCGTCGAGGAGATGGAAGCCGAGGAGGAAGCGAAGGCCGAAACGGAAGAGGTAGAGGCCCCAGTGGAGGTCAGGGAGGAAGCAGGGACTCAGGTCGAAGCTGAGGAGGTAGAAGCCCAGGTTATCGAAGAGGAAGCTGAGGTCGAAGAAGTCACCGCAGAGGAAGAGGAGGAGTGGTTGGCGAAGGAGCAGAAACCCCGGCACAAGAAGCGTTACCTGGTTTACGATGAGGAGCTGGGGAAATACGTGGTTAAACGCCTCCGCAAACCAAGCCGTCGCCGAGAGGAGTGGGAGGATCTCACAGACTAATGCGCCGCAAGCACGTTCCCCTGAGGACTTGCGTGGGGTGCAGGCAGGTGCGCCCCAAGCGGGAGATGATACGCATCGTTCGCACGCCCGACCGAACCATCGAGGTGGACGAGACGGGCAAAAAGTCGGGGCGAGGGGCCTATCTTTGCCCCAATTGGGAATGCTGGCAGAAGGCATTAAGGGAGGGAACTATAGAGCATGCCTTAAAGGTTAAACTAACCCCTGAGGAGAGATTGGCCCTCTGGGAGTTCGCTCGCTCTTTGCTAACCGGTGAAGAGGAGAGAGGAGAGGTGCATGGCGAAAAAGGTCATCAGGATACCTAAGTTGGTAAGCGTCAGGGAGCTGGCCAAATTGATGGAGATGAGCCCCATCGACGTCATTAAGGCGCTGATGGACAATGGCGTCATGGCCAGCATCAATCAGCAGATAGATTACGAGACAGCGGCCATTGTAGCCGAGGAGATGGGCTTCACGGTGGAGCCGGAGGCGCCGCCCGAAGAGGCCAAGGTCGAGATCCCCAGGGCGCCGAAGCGGCGGATGTACGAGGAAGAGGCACCCGAGAATCTGCGCCCTCGCCCTCCGGTGGTCACCCTCCTCGGCCATGTGGACCACGGAAAGACGACGCTGCTGGACGCGATCCGCCACACCAACGTGGTAGCCGAAGAGGCAGGGGGAATCACCCAACGGATTGGCGCCTACCAGGTGCAGACCGACGATGGCAGGACGATCACCTTCCTCGATACCCCTGGCCATGAGGCCTTTACCGCTATGCGCGCTCGAGGCGCTCAGGGGGCGGACATCGCCGTTTTGGTGGTGGCCGCCGATGACGGGGTGATGCCTCAGACCGTGGAGGCCATCGATCATGCCAAGGCCGCTGGTGTCCCCATCCTGGTGGCTCTCAATAAGATGGATAAGGACAACGCCGATCCCGAAAGGGTTAAGAAGCAGCTCTCTGAGGTGGGGTTGACCGTCGAGGAGTGGGGTGGAAATGTGATGTGCGTCCCCGTCTCGGCTAAGGAGAAGACGGGAATCAAAGAACTCCTGGATAGCATCCTGGTGTTAGCGGACTTATCTGAACTCAAAGCTAATCCCGATCGCCCTGCTATAGGCACGGTCATCGAGGGCAAGTTAGATGACAAACAGGGCCCTATGGCTACTCTCCTGGTGCAGAATGGCACCCTCCGGCTGAGAGACAACATCGTGATAGGAGACATCTATGGCCGCGTCAGGGCCATGTTCAACTACAAAGGGGAGCGAGTGAAGGAGGCCCCGCCTTCCACCCCCGTCGTCGTACTTGGGTTGTCCAACGTCCCTCAGCCTGGTGAACCTTTCGAGGTGGTAGAGAGCGGAGAGGTAGCTAAGGAAATAGCCGCTCAGCGAGCCGAAGAAAAGGGGGAAGCACCCACCCGTCCTCCCAAAGCCTTCACTTTAGAGGATGTCTTCGCCCGACTCCGGGCCAGTCAGATGAAGAGGTTGAACATCGTCCTTAAAGCTGATGCCCAGGGCTCGCTTGAACCTGTGGTCAATTCCCTTAAGAAACTGGGCGGCGAGGAGGTGAAAGTCAATTTCGTCCATCAGGGGGTGGGCAACATCACCAAATCCGATGTCATGTTGGCTGCTGTCTCCAAAGCCATCGTCATCGGCTTCAATACGGATGCCGATCCCGCCGCCAGCCGCATGGCGGAGGCGGAGGGGGTGGATATCCGCACTTATAAAGTGATCTACGAGCTCATCGAAGACGTCGAAAGGGCCTTGAGGGGGCTCCTGAAACCCGCTTACAAGGAGGAGATCCTCGGCCACGCCGAGATAAGGGCCACCTTCGACATCCCCGGCAAGGGAAAGGTGGCCGGGGTATACGTCACCGACGGCCGAGTGGTCCGCAACTCTCCTGCCAGAGTGAAGCGAAATGGAGAAGTGATCTACGATGGCCGGATCATCTCCCTGAAGCGCTTCACTGAGGACGTGGAAGAGGTGCGAAGCGGCTACGAATGTGGGGTGGGGTTAGAAGATTTCGAGGACCTTAAGGAAGGGGATATCATAGAGGTCTATAAACTCATCGAAGCAGGAACACAGGGCTGAAATTTCAAAGCCCGTGGAGGGATCTCGGGCTCCGCTATGCGGGTTATCAGAGGGGCTAAGGAGAGATGGGTAAGCGTCGTCAAAGGCGAGTGGGCGAACTCATCCACAGGGAGATAAGCGAACTGTTAGAGAGGGAGATGAGCGACCCCCGTTTGAATTCAGTGACCATCACTGGAGTGGAGGTCAGCCCGGATCTGCGCCATGCCCGCGTCTATGTAAGCACCATAGGGGGAGAAATCGAACGCCAAGAGGCGCTGGCCGGGCTGAAACACGCCGCGGGTTTCATTCGCCACGAGCTTGGTGCCCGCTTAAGATTGCGCTATGTGCCCGAATTAAGCTTCCACTTGGATAAGTCATTGGAGCGAGGGCAGCGTATCGAGGAGCTTTTAGCTAAGATACACCGAGAAAGAGATGCCTGATGGAATCCTCATCATAGACAAGCCCCCCGGCATGACCTCTCACGATGTGGTGGATGAGGTTCGGCGGCTGGTGGGGATGAGAAAGGTAGGCCATGCCGGCACCCTTGATCCTATGGCTACAGGGGTGCTGGTTCTCTGCTTGGGCCAGGCTACCAAAGTGGTTAAGTACCTGATGGATTCGGATAAGGTCTACGAGGCCCACATCCGCTTAGGGGTGACCACCGATACCCATGATGCTCAGGGGAAAATAGTAAGCACCTCAGAGGTTGACATCACGGAAAGCGAAGTGCGGGAGGCCCTCAGCTCCTTTGTGGGCCAGATCCAGCAGGTGCCTCCCCTCTATTCAGCTCTGAAATACCATGGCACGCCCCTTTACAAGCTGGCCCGCCGAGGGATTAAGGTGGAGTTGAAACCACGATCGGTCCAAATCTACGAGATCGAGCTGCTGGATTGGGCACCTCCCTGCCTCACCATCAAAGTGGTTTGCTCCGCCGGCACTTACATCCGCGCTTTGGCACGGGATTTGGGAGAGCGTTTAGGGTGTGGAGCCCACTTGGCCCATTTGATCCGCCTGGCTAGTGGGCGGTTCACCCTGCGCGAAGCGGTGAGTTTGGAGGAGCTGACCCGAGCCTTCGAGCGGGGCAATTGGAGGAAGCTCCTTCGCCCTTTAGACGATGCTCTAGTGGATCTCCCAGCTATGGTTGTGAATGAGGAGGTCGAGAAGCGCATCAGGCAGGGGCAGCAAGTGGAAGGCGAGGGACCCCCTGGCCTCTGTCGCGCTTATTCCACCGACGGAAGGCTCGTAGCCATCCTGAAGTACGACCAGAGGACAGGACTCTGGCAGCCGAAGAGGGTATTCCAGACATCTCACCATCCCTCCCAAGTGGCCGTCCAATAGCGACGCTATTGCTGTAGTGGAAATGTTGGTGATCGATAACCTGTCCCAAGCTAATCTGAGCCGAGATTCCGTTGTAACCATCGGAGCCTTCGATGGCATTCACGTGGGACATCAGCACCTGATCAGACAGCTGGTAAAGGAGGCACGGAAGACCGATCGCTTAGCCACCCTGGTCACATTCCATCCTCATCCCAGCGTGGTGCTCTCATCTCACAATCCAGCGCGCTATCTCACTACTCCGGGGGAAAAGGCTGCACTTTTAGAGAAATTGGGTTTGGACCTCCTGGCCATTCTCCCCTTCGATCGGAAGGTGGCTCGCACCCCGGCTCGCGATTTCATCAGCATGATCCATCGGCACCTGCGTATGAAAGAGTTATGGGTGGGAGCCGACTTCGCTTTAGGGCGCGATCGAGAGGGCGATGTGGAGGCGCTGAAATCCATGGGGCAGGAGATAGGCTTTGCCGTCCACGTCATCGAGCCCTTGACCTGGCAGGGAGAGGTCATCTCCAGCAGCCGCATCCGCTCCCTCCTGGTCAAGGGGCGGGTGCGGGAGGCCGCACATCTTTTAGGCCGCTATCCAAGCCTCTCCGGCAAGGTGGTATGGGGAGCAGAGAGGGGACGCTGTTTAGGCTTCCCCACAGCTAACCTTGAGGTGCGAAAAGAGCGGGCCATCCCTGCCGACGGTGTGTATGCCGTCTATGTCCTGTTAGGGCAAGAACGATATCAGGGGGTGGCTAACATCGGCATCCGCCCCACTTTCAGGGACGCCGAACACGTCGTAGAGGTCCACCTCTTGGATTTCCAAGGGGACCTTTACGGCTTGGATTTGGTGGTGGAATTCGTGGAGCGGCTGCGCCCTGAGCGGCGGTTCCTCGACGTGAATGAGTTGGTAACCCAGGTAAGGAGGGATATAGCCCGGGCTCGTCGCATCCTGGCCGCTGAAGAGAGGGGGTAGTCGCCGATTTTTCACTTCAGACCGAGCTCCTCGGCGATGCCCTGCATGGCCTCGAGGACTATAGCGATGTGCTCGTCCAAATCCACCCCTAACTCCTTAGCCCCCTGTTCGATGTCCTGGCGATTCACCCCTGCGGCGAAACGCTTGTCTTTCCATTTCTTCTTAACCGATTTGACAGTGACGTCCATAATGCTCTTGGTGGGGCGCACTAAGGCCACAGCAACGATCAGCCCTGTCAGCTCGTCCACAGCGAAGAGGGCCTTCTCCATGAGGCTCTCTCTGGGCACACCCAGATAGGGGGCATGTGACTTCACAGCCCTGATGATCTCCTCCGGCCACCCCTTCTCCTCCAAGATCCTCGCCCCCACTAAAGGGTGCTCCTCCGGGGTGGGATGCTGCTCGTAGTCGAAGTCATGGATGAGGCCCACGATGCCCCATTTCTCCTCATCCTCGCCGAATCTGCGGGCATATGCCCTCATAGCTGCCTCCACAGCTAAGGCATGCTTGCGCAGATTCTCGCTCTTTGTGTATTCGGTCAAGAGCTTCCAGGCATCTTCCCGTGTCACTTCCATTGTATCCTCCTTTGGATTATCGGAATGGAGGTCAAGTTAAGCCCACAGCACCTTTCTCTTCACCGTCCCTTCCATCACCTTTGTTCCTCTCAGCACCACCGCCTCCCTGATCCTCACCCTTGGGCCCAGCTCGCAGCCACGCTCCAGGTAAACGTAGGGACCAATCGTACAGTCCTCACCGATGGTGATGCCCTCCTCGATGCGCACAGGGGGGATGATCTTCGTATCAGCCTTCAGAGCGGCCGAAGCGATCTCGGCATCGCGCCCTTGGGCCAGGTAGCGGAGGTTAATGCTCAGGAGGTCCTCCGGCTTAGTCAAGTCTAAGCGCTCCTCCGTGAAAACGCCTTTTATTTTCTTTCCCTGATCGATAAGCATCTGGATGGCATCCTGGATCTCGTATTCGCCGCGAGGCGAGAGGGGGACCTCGTCCAGATAGTTCAGGATGGCAGGTGGAAGCACGTAGAGGGGCAGGCTGGCTATGTTGGTGGGGGCCTCAGCAGGCGAGGGCTTCTCCACGATCCTGATCACTGAGTTCTCCTCCATCTCCACCACGCTCAGCCTGCTTAGCTCTGAGCGATCCACTCTCTGCAAGCTTAGGACGGCATCGGCATCGTTCAACCGATGGGTTCGGATCACTTCGGCTATATGGTTGGGCGGGACAAGGCTGTCGCATGCCGAAAGCAGGAAATCACCCTTGATGAGGTGGGCGGCGCAATTTAGAGCATGGGCGGTGCCTAAAGGCTCCTCCTGGAAGGCGAACCTCACCTCAGGACAGCGTTCGAAGTAAGAGGTGAGCTCCTCGTCCTTAGAGCTGACCACCAGGATGAATTCCCTGATGCCCGCCTCCGCGATATTCTCCATCACCCGGGCTACCATGGGTTTTCCCAGGATGGGGAGCATGGCTTTTGACCTCTTCAGGGTCAGAGGGCGCAGCCGTTTCCCCCTGCCCGCCGCCAGTATCACCCCCTGCAAATCTGAAATATCTCCCCCTAGGCCTCCAAAATCTCTCCACTGTCCAGGCTTCCCTATGCAAGCTTGAGCTCTGAATTTTTAACCACTAATTATACCATAATTTTGAATTCCCTCGCCAATGCCGCTTTGACCCTCCCCCGACGATCCTGGGACACACCCATTCATTCATGTGAAATGTTACCGAAGTGGTATAATTCCCTCAAATGATGTGGGAGCCTGGAGCGCAAAGAGCGCCAAAGGCAACGAGGTCGCACCTACGGGCCAGAGGTGGCTTATGCCCTAACCATCATCGCCGAGAGCTTCGACTACCCCTGTGCCGAGCGCCTCACCCCCAACCTGGTTTGGATGGCCGAACACCTGGCCGCTCACGATGAACTGGAGACCTCCCCAGCATTGCTGGAGAAGCTGGGCCAGATCAGCATCTCCACCACTCAGCGCATCCTGGCCGCAATCCCACGAGAAAAGCCCCGCCTTCCCCGGCGAGGACCTCGCCGCGCCAATCGGCTGACCCAAGACATCCCCATGAAGCGCATCCCCTGGAGAGAATCAACCCCCGCCAGTTGCGGCAGGAGATCTATGACTTGATTGATTACATCTTCTTAACAGCCTCCCTATCATCCTCCTCTCCCAGCGCTACTTCACCAGGGGCATCGCCCTCACAGGGTTGAAGGGGTAAAGAGGGAGGCGAACGATCGTTCGCCTCCTGGATTCCCCTCTAAGCTTCGAGCAGATTTAGCCGCTCTCGCAATTTCCTCCGCTTCTCGCGGTAATCGGCCAGTTTCTCCCTTTCTCTCTCCACCACCTCAGCTGGGGCCTTAGCCAGGAAATCCCCCTTCGCCAGAAGCCTCTCTGAGCGTGCTATCTCCTCCTCCAACCTCTCGACCTCCTTCGCCAAGCGCTTTCTCTCTGCCTCCAGGTCTACCATACCCGCCAGGGGGAGGTATATCTCGATTGGCCCCACCACCAGGATGAGGGCTTGCTTCGGCTTCTGAGGGAGAGAAGGAGCCAGGGTCAGCCTCTCGGGATCGAGGCGCGCCAACGCGACCAGGACATCCCGCTGGCTTTCCATGAGGTTGAACTTTTCGCCGGCGGCTATCAAGGCCTCTATGCGGCGATTGGGTTCCACCTTGTATTCAGCGCGCGCGTTTCGGATGGCACGTATCACCTCCATCACCAATTTCATCTCCCTCTCCGCCTCCTCATCGAAAAGGGCCTCCTCCACTTCTGGCCAGGGCGCAATCATGATACTTTCGGCGAACCTGCTGCCTGCCTGCTGCTCGCTGCTCCTCAAGTGCTGCCAGATCTCCTCGGTAATAAAGGGCATGAATGGATGCAGGAGGCGCATCGTCCGCTCCAAGACGTAGAGAAGCACCCACTGAGCCATATCCTTGGCCTTCTCATCCCCTCCGTAGAGGCGGATTTTGCTGATCTCAATGTACCAGTCGCAGAACTCCCCCCAGAAAAAATCGTAAAGCTTTCGCCCCGCTTCGCCGAATTGGAAATCATCCAGCAGGCGCGTCACATCGGCCACCACTCGGTTATGACGGCTCAGTATCCAGCGCTCAGGCAATGACCAATGACCAATGACCAATGACCAATTGGGATTTGGGATTTGGTCATTGGTCATTTGCGAGAGCACGAAGCGGGCCGCGTTCCAGATCTTGTTAGCGAAGTTCCGTGCTCCCTCCACGTGCTCCAGGCTCAGCTTCATGTCGTTACCGGGCGTGGAGCCGGTGAGGAGGGTGAAGCGGAGGGCATCGGTGCCATATTCCTCTATGACCTCCAGGGGATTGATGACATTGCCTAAAGATTTACTCATCTTCCGGCCTTGGGCATCGCGGATTAAGCCATGAAGGTAGACGATGCGGAAGGGAATCTGGCCTGTGCACTCCAAGCCCATCATGATCATCCTCGCCACCCAGAAGAAGAGGATGTCGTAGCCCGTCTCCATCACTGTAGTGGGGTAGAAGTAGCGGAACTCCTCGGTGTCCTCAGGCCAGCCTAAGGTAGAGAAGGGCCAGAGCGCAGAGCTGAACCAAGTATCCAACACATCCGGATCCTGGTGGATGTTCTCACTTCCGCAGTGTTCACATTCGCGTGGATCCTCGACAGATACTGTAAGCTCGCCGCAGTCGTCGCAGTACCAGACGGGGATGCGGTGTCCCCACCACAGCTGCCTCGAGATGCACCAATCGCGGATATTCTCCATCCAGTGGAAATATATCTTAGCGAAGCGCTCGGGGATGATCCTGATGCGTCCATCGCGTACTGCCTCTATGGCCGGCTCGGCCAGAGGCTTCATACGCACGAACCATTGCTCAGATAGGCGCGGCTCGACCACCGTATCACAGCGTTGGCAATGGCCTAAGGCGTGGCTGTAATTCTCGATTTTGACCAACAGCCCCTCCCTCCTCAGGTCTTCTAAGATGGCTTGGCGGCACTGGTAGCGATCCATACCCACATAGGGGCCGGCTTCCTCGTTCATCGTGCCGTCGGGATTCATCACCTCGATGGCTGGGAGGTTATGGCGCACGCCCATCTCATAATCATCCGGGTCATGAGCAGGCGTCACTTTGACCGCCCCTGTACCGAACTCCCTATCGACTGCCTCGTCGGCGATGATGGGGATGTGTCGGCCGAGGATGGGCAGGATGGCCATGCGCCCAACGAGGTCGGCATAGCGCTCATCGTAGGGATGGACTGCCACCGCCGTGTCGCCCAGGATGGTCTCCGGCCGCGTGGTGGCCACGGTGATGTGCCCCTTGCCTTCCACCAAGGGGTATCGCACATACCAAAGTTTAGCCATCTCCTCCCGGTGCTCCACTTCCAGGTCGGAGAGAGCCGTCCCGCAGCGGGGACACCAGTTGATCATATACTTACCGCGATAGATAAGCCCCCTTTTGAAGAGGCGTACGAAGGCCTCCCGCACCGCCCGGGAGAGGCCGGGGTCCATGGTGAAGCGCTCCCTCGTCCAATCGCAGGAGGTGCCCAACCTCCGGTGCTGCTCGGCGATTATGCCTCCGTAGCGCTCCTTCCAGGCCCAGCCAAGTTTGACGAACCATTCCCTCCCTAGGTCCCACCTGGTAAGCCCCTTCTCCTTAGGAGGCAAGGGATATCCGATCTCCTCCAGAAGATCGTCCAGTTCCCTTGCGGCCAGCCCTCTCTCTATCACATAATGGGTGGCGATGCTGGCATGATCGGATCCAGGGAGCCAGAGGGTAGGGTCGCCCTTCATGCGGTGGTAACGGATGAGAAGGTCTTGGATGGAGGCGGTGATAGCGTGTCCCAGATGAAGTTCACCGGTTATGTTAGGAGGGGGCATGGAGATCACAAACGGTTTCTTCGACCAATCGATCTTAGGTTTAAAGAACCCTCGTTTTTCCCACCATTCGTAGAGCCGCCTTTCCACCCTTTGCGGGTTATAGGTTTTGGGCATTTTATTGCTCATCCCTTCTCCTCCAAAATTAATTATGGGTTAGTTAACGAAAAGTCCCCCTCGTCAAGGACGAGAGGGACTTCCCTCCGCGGTACCACCTCGCTTGTCAACGGGCTGTCAGCTGATTAGCCCGCTGAATTTAAGCCCGTTGACCACTCATTTCGCTGTAACGGGCTCACCCGGGAAGGCTTACTTAGCCAAACTGTTCAGCCTTCCGACTCCCAGGCGACCTTCGACGGGCACCCCGCGGGGAGCTTTCAGCCGGCGACTCCCCTTCTCTGCCGAGGGTGATCCGCCTACTCCTCCTGTTCACCGTCTTTATTCCGAATTATATCCGATTTCTGCCACTTGTCAAATCGGCTTGACAGGGCATATAATGTGCTGTACAATGAATGTGTAAAATTCTTCACAATGTCCAACTAGGGAGACCTCACTGCAAAGGAGGCGAAATGTCTGAAAGAGCGGCTGTTGTGGGGGTAGGATACAGCGGCTTTCGATCCATCACGCCTGACCTTTCCTACAAAGAGATGATGTTTGAGGCGGCGGTCAAAGCCTACGAAGAGGCTGGCATAGACCCCCGTAAGGATGTGGACAGCTTCGTCACCGTGGCCGAGGATTTCAACGAGGGGACGAGCATCTTCGACGAGTACGTCCCCGATCAATTGGGGGCGGTACTGAGGCCCGTCCATACCATCTCCAGTGAGGGCATCCATGGCTTCATCGCCGCTGTGCTTCAGATTCTCACCGGCCAGTTCGACATCGTCGTCGTGGAGGCCCACAGCAAGGCCTCCAACATCATCACCAAATCCCATGTGCTCGCCTATGCCTTCGACCCCGTCTTCAACCGCCCCCTGGCGGTCCATCCCCATTTCGTGGCTGGGATGGAGATGAATCGCTATCTTTTCGAGACGGGGACAACCCACGAGCAATGTGCCAAGGTGGTGGTCAAGAACAAATCCAATGCCCTTCTAAATCCCATCGCCGCCCATCCAGCCAAGCTGGGCGTAAGGGATGTGCTGGCCTCGGAGCCGGTGGCTGAGCCGCTCACCCGCCTGGAGGTTGCCCCCCACGCCGATGGAGCCATCGTGATAGTCCTGGCCTCAGGCGAGACGGCTCGGGCCCTCACCGACAAGCCCGTCTGGGTGAGGGGCATCGGCTGGGCCAACGACACCTTCTGGTTGGAGAGCCGCTCCTGGGGCCAGGCGCGCTATGCCCATCTGGCGGCCAGGATGGCTTATCGGATGGCTGGCATCCGTTATCCCCGTAAAGAGATAGACTTCGCTGAGATAGATGATACCTTTGCTTACAAGGAATTGCAACACATGGAGGCGCTGGGATTCTGCCAGCCAGGAGAGGCGGGGACGCTTACGGAGGAGGGCGCTACCGAGCTTGATGGCGACTTGCCCGTTAACCCCTCCGGTGGGAGCCTTGGCGAAGGGCATCTCCTGGATGCCACCGGGCTGGCCCGCGTGCTGGAGGTGGTGCTGCAACTCCGCGGCGAGGCCGGCAAGCGTCAGCTCGCCGATGTGGAAA
Source organism: uncultured Anaerolineae bacterium (assembly GCA_964440965.1). Classification (GTDB taxonomy): domain Bacteria; phylum Chloroflexota; class Anaerolineae; order CAYYKQ01; family CAYYKQ01; genus CAYYKQ01. Next base: position 16,245 of record CAYYKQ010000031.1, read on the forward strand.
CCGGGCTCGCTTTTGGGTGGCGAGGTATCCCCACCACCAGCGGGGCAGCGGTCATTTTGAGCAGTTGAACGAAGGAGGTGATAATCATGACCATAGCAACTATGTCTGTCACCGAGCTGCGTCGAGAGGTGGGGAAGCTACTTCAGATGCTTCAGAAGGGGCCGGTGATACTCACACGTCGAGGATGCCCTCAGGCTGTTGTGCTCGGCTATGACGAGTATCAAAAAATGAAGGCCAAGCTGGAAGAGTTTGAAAAACTCCCAGCTGGAGCGCCAGAAAGCATGAGCGTCAAAAGTCTGATCGAGGAGATGCAAATCAAATATGCACAATATCCTTCCTTTACCCAAGCCCTCCTTGCTGAAAGAGCAAGGGAGCGAGAAAGGGAAGCCCGAACATTACGTTCTTGACAGCTATGCCATCTTTGTTCTCTCGCAAAGGGAAGAGGGGCATGAGATCGTCGCCCATCTTCTCCTCCGCGCCGAGGAAGGAGAGACATTTCTGTATTTGAGCTTAATTAACTGGGGCGAGATTCTCTACATCTTGGAAAGGGATCACGGCGAAGCAGTGGCTTTGGAGATGGTGAAAGACATAGATAGCCTGCCGATCATCCTCTGTGGTGTTAATCGCCGGCGAGTTATAGCAGCAGCCCATGTTAAAGCTCGCTATCCCGTTTCCTACGCTGATGCCTTCGCCGTTGCTTTAGCGCAAGAACTCGGCGCCGTAGTTGTGACAGGGGATCCGGAGTTCAAGAAGGTGGAAGATTTGGTACCTATGTTGTGGCTACGAACGATATGAACCTCTGTTTGCTGTGCCTTCCAGAATGACGAGGGGAACAAAATATGGTCTATGAAGTTCTATTCTTCGACGGCTGGGGTGCTATGCCCGCTTACTATCTGGTTGCATCTGCCGAGGGGCCTAACCCGATCGAAGCCCTGGAGAGATCGCTCCCCAAGGTGATTGCGTAGGTTAGGCGTTTATTCTGTCTGGACGATGAAATCCCTGATGAGGCGATCCAGAAGTCAATCTACTTGCTGAAAGACGATGGCCTGGTATCGGTCATTGATCTGAAAGGGCAGCACTGCTAGCATAAGCACCAAAAGCTGGTTGTTCAAACCGAGAGGAGGAAACCATGACCATGCGTAGAGTCGCCATAGTCGGCGCGGGGATGACCAAGTTCGTCCGCCGAGCCCAGGAGACGGCCAAGGAGCTGGCCTGGGAGGCAGCTAAGATGGCCCTGGACTCCTGCGAGATGACCCTGGACGACATCGAGGCCGTGAGTATGGGCACGGCGCCCGACTCCTTCGACGGCGTCCACATGAAGGGCGAGTACCTCTCCGACGGGGCCGGGGCCTGGGGCAAGCCCTACATGCGCTGCTATGTGGGCGGCGGAACGGGCGTCTTCTCCGTCATCCACGGCTGGTACCACGTGGCCTCAGGAGTGTTCGACACCTGCCTGGTGGTATGCGAGGAGAAGATGTCCTGCTGCCAGCCCCACCCCCAGGGGGCCTTCCTCACCATCTTCGACCACACCACCGAGCGGCCACTGTGGCCCAACCTCCTTTGGATATTCGCCTTGGAGATGAACGCTTATATGAGCCGCTATGGGCTCTCTAAACGGGACATCGCCCTGGTTTCGGTGAAGAACAAGCGCAATGCCGCCGACCACCCCTGCGCCCTCCTGGGCAACCCCGACATCACCGTGGAGGATGTGCTCAACTCCGAGGTCCTGGCCTGGCCGGTCCAGCGCCTGGACGTGAGCCCGGTCACCGATGGGGCGGTGGCGATTGTTTTGGCCGCCGACCACGTCGCCCGCCGGGTGACTGATAAGCCAGTCTGGATAGAGGGGGTGGGATGGAGCCTGGATACCGCCTACTGGACCAACCGCGACCTCTCCTACCCCACCTACGTGGAGGAAGCGGCCAGGATGGCCTACAAGATGGCCGGCATCACTGAGCCCAGGAAGCAGATTCACATCGTGGAGCCCTATGACCCCTTCGATTACAAGGAGCTTCACCACCTGGAGGGGCTCCTGCTCTTCGATAAGGGCAAAGCCCCAGAGGCAACCGCCCTGGGCATCACCCAGCGGGATGGCGACCTGCCGGTGTGTCCTTCGGGCGGGCTTCTGGGCGTGGGCAACCCCATCGCCGCCGCCGGCCTGATGAAGGTGGCAGAGATCTTCTGGCAACTTCGCGGCGAGGCGGGCAAGCGCCAGGTGCCGGGCAACCCCAAGCGCGGCCTGGCCCAGGCCTGGGGTGACCTCATGCAGGTGGGGACGGTGGTCATCCTGGGAATCTAAATTATGCGCTTGATTTTCACCCACCACGCCTTGCTGCGGATGAAGCACCGGCGTGTATCAAAGGAAATGGTGTGAGAAACGATCCAGCATCCCGAAAAGAGAGGAGTGGGTTATGGCGGCAAATTATTGGCCTTTCGAAGCTACGAAGCTGGGTTGCCTAAGGTCGTTTATGTGAAAGAAAACAATGACTATGTGGTAATCACCGTCATCTGGGAATAGGAGGCATTGGTTTATGGAGATCACTTATGATACAAAGGCGGATGCTTTATACATCCGCTTGAAGGATGGAGAGTTTGGCTCTAATATGGAAATCGAGGAGGGTATCGTTCTCGACCTCGACAAAGAGGGACGCCTCCTGGGGTTAGAAATCCTCGATGCCAGCAAGCGAATTCCCCTGGCCCAACTGGCCAGTATAAGCGTCAAGATGCCATTGGAAATGGCCCAAGAAGTGTGAGGAGGCTGAAGATGACCGCAAAGAGCAAAGAATTTCCCGGCACAGCCCTCTCCAGGAAGGATTTCGAGGAGGGAAGGGTGCTTTTCACAACCTGGGACCCTAACGCCCGCTACGCCTGGGACGCCGGCGTGGCCATCGGCCGCTATCTGGCCGAGTTGAAAAACGGCCGTCTCATCGGCCGAAAGTGCCGTAAGTGCCGCCGCATCATGATCCCGCCCCGCATGTTCTGCGAGCACTGCTTCCGCC
>CAYYKQ010000032.1:0-17954 GCA_964440965.1 uncultured Anaerolineae bacterium
GCGTCACGGCTAATTTGGCGGTAGACGTGGCCTTGGAGAGGGGCGCTACTGAGATCTACGCCATCCACGTTGCTGGTTCAGAGAGGAGGCCATTCGTCCGCGGCCTTCTGAGCATTGCCTCCCAGTCCATCGCCGCTATGCTTTCTCGGCAACTCTCACATGAGCTGGAGGAAGCCGCCAGCAGGCCGGGTGTGACGATCCACTACATCAAACTGGAGGCTTTTCAAAACCTCTCGTTCTGGGACTTCGACCATACCGCGGAGATGATCGAGGAAGGGCGGCGCGTGATGGAGGGATATCTACGCTCTCCGGAGCCGCTGGCTGCTCCGAGGGCATTGCCCCGTTGGGTGCTCCAGCCCATTTGGAGGATCGAAGGGTGGTTGGACGGGCTGCTCGTTAGGAAGGCCGAGGTTTAAGAGATGGGTAAGATCGCCATCGTCACCGATAGCGTCTCTTGTGTGCCTAAGGAGCTGGTGGAGAGATACGACATCCACATCGTACCCGTCGTTTTGATCTGGAACGGGAAGGAATTCCGCGACGGGGTGGATATCACGCCGATGGAGGTCTACCGCCGAATGCGGGAGGAGGATTTCTTCCCCACCCTCTCTGCTCCCTCTGTAGGCGATTTCCTGAGGGTCTATGCCAGACTGAGCCGGAAGGTGGAAGCGATCGTCTCTATCCATGTCTCATCGGTGCTGAGCGCGACCTATAGCGCGGCGCTCACCGCCTCGAAGATGGTTAACGGTGTGACCATCCAGGTGATGGATTCCTTAACGGCGACCACAGGGCAGGGCTTCGTCGTCCTGGAGGCGGCCAGGGCGGCTGCGGAGGGGAGGAACCTACGGGAGATAATGAAAAGGGCCAGGGAGGTGCGCCCCAAGGTGACCGTCCTTGTCGCTATCGACACCCTGAAATACCTCCCTCGAACTGGGCGTATCCCAGCATTGGCAGCCCTCATCGGCTCGCTGCTGAAGATCAAACCCATCCTCCACATCGCTAAAGATGGACGGGCCTACGTTTTGGAGAAGCCCAGGACCAAGGCCAGGGCGGTGCGACGTATGCTGGAGATCATGGAGGAGAGGGTGGGGTCGAGGCCCGTACACGCCGCCGTAATGCACGCCGACGCCCTTGAGGAGGCGAAGAGGCTCAGGGATGAAGTGGCCTCCTGCTTCGATTGCGTGGAGTTGTACATCACCGAATTCACCCCTGTGATGGGCGCGGCCACCGGTCCAGGGGTGATCGGTTTGACCTTCTGGGCGGAGTAAGGGAGATAAGGGGGAGATCATGGCCAAGATCGCCATTGTCACCGACAGCAGCGCCTGTGTGCCCAAAGAGTTGGTGAGGAAATACGACATCCATATCGTGCCTATCCTTTTGAACTTCGAGCGGAAGACCCTCCGCGATGAAGTGGACATCACAGCCGCCGAGGTCTATCGCCGTCTGCGGGAGGACAAGCATCTGCCTACCACTTCGGCGCCTTCGGTGGGCGATTTCCTGCGGCTCTATGCTAAGCTCGCCCGCGAGGCGGAGGCCATCGTCTCCATCCATCTCCCCGCGGAGCTGAGCGCCATCTACAACACCGCCCTGGCCGCCGGGAGGCTGATCGACGAAGCCCCCGTCCAGGTCATAGATTGCCGTACGGCCGCCGCTGGCCAAGGACTCATCGTCATTGAGGCGGCCAGGGCGGCGGCCTCGGGGGCAGACCTCCAGACGATCCTGCGGCGGATAGAGGAGATCGCCCCCAAGGTGAATCTCTTCGCCGCCATCGACACCCTCGAGTACCTCCATCACTCCGGTCGAGTGCCCGCCATAGCGGCGCTGATGGGCTCCCTCCTGCAGATAAAACCCATCTTCTACCTTAAGGACGGTCAGACAGGCCTGATGGAGAAGCCTAGGACCATCTCCAGGGCCATATCCCGCATGTTGGAGCTGATGGAGGAGAGGGTGGAAGGGAAGACGGTGCACGTCGCCGTCTTCCATGCCGATGCGCTCCAGAGGGCCGAGAGGCTGAGGGAGGAGATCGCCTCCCGTTTCCGCTGCGCTGAGCTTTACATCACCGAGTTCACCCCAGTAATGGGCGTCCACACCGGGCCAGGCCTGGTGGGATTGGCTTTCTGGGCTGAAGATGGAAAATGAAAGCCGCGATTCACGTCTCCCATGTCGAGTTCGAAAGCAGTGGAGTGCTCCTTCAAGGGAGCCTTTTTCTTCCTCAGGGAGAGGGGCCTTGGCCGGCGATCCTTCTCTGCCATGGCTTCGGCTCCGATAGGCGGGTTATGCGGGTTACCGCCCTGGATGCGGCCAGATGGGGGATGGCGGTGTTGACCTTCGATTTTCGAGGGCATGGACAGAGCGGGGGCGTGTATGTCGGTGACCCGGTGGATGACGTGTTGGCGGCCATCGATCACCTCGCCCATCTCCCCAGAATTGATCCCCAGCGCATCGCCTTAGTGGGCCATAGCATGGGCGCCCGCACAGTCCTTCAGGCTGCCGCCCGCGATCCCAGGGCGAAGGCGGTGGTCTCCTTAGCCTGCGCTCCTGACCTGGAGGGGAAGACAAAGGAATGGATGGAGCATTTCGCTGAGGAGCTGGCTAAAGAGGGACACGCTCTCTGCCATTATCCTCAGTTTGACCGCCTGCCGGTGGCTAATGCCCTCCAGAACCGTTGGATGATCACCTCTATGCAGCGGAACGGCTTTCGCCTCACCATCGACTGGCCGCGTGCTGTAGCCGCCTGGGGAGCGACGGGGGCTAAAAGGGCCGTGAGGGAGATGTCGCCCCGTCCCCTTCTCTTCGTTCACTGCCGCTGGGACAAGCTGGCCCCCTATCAGGTATCAGTGGAGCTTTATGAGTTGGCCTCCCCTCCCAAGGAGCTTTTCTTAGAGCGATGGGGTTTCCACTCCAGCCCCTACAGATGGCCCCAACTTAGACGGCGCTGGCTGGACTGGCTGCTATCGGTTTTAGGCGCTGATGGCGCTGCGAGGCGTGTTCATGGTGGCCATCTCTTGGTCTGGCGTGCTTCACGAGTTGCCCCGAGACGGGGCTAGGCATTGGTGGGAAACGCCCTGATGGTTCTGGCGATTAATCCCCGATGACCCCAGCAGCAAATCGCAGGGCTCCTCGGCTAGATAGGGGGCATCCCCAGAGGTGCGTCGTTCCAAGCTTCGGAATCGATAGGAGCGAATATGATTAGAAGCGATCTTCCCATCCTGGTAATGGCTTATCTTCTGGGTTCCATACCCTTCGCTTACATCGTGACCAGATGGCGCGCCGGCCTCGACATCAGAGAAGTAGGGGAGGGGAATGTGGGGGCCAGGAACGTGTGGCATGTGGTAGGGCCTGGCTGGGGTGCGCTAGTAGCTGCTCTCGATGCTTTCAAAGGCTATCTGGCCTTAGAAGTAGCAGAGAAGCTGGGTGCATCCGAGGGCACGCTCCTCTGGGTCGGATTCGCCCTGCTTTTGGGCCACGGCTTCCCCATCTTCCTGCAAGGGCGGGGCGGCAAAGGGGTGGCCGTCACCATCGGCTTTTTGCTGGGCCTCCTGCCCATCTCTACTTTAGTCGGACTAACCTTCTTCGGTTTAGCCCATCTATTGCTTCGGGATTTCAACCGCAGCGTGAACGTCGGGGTGGCGGCCATCATCTTCTTGCCCCTCGCTTTCGGCCAGTCTCCCTGGACGGTGCTCTATGTTCTCTCCCTCTTCCTCTGGATGGGGGTTAAGAAAATCCTCGACCTACCCCACGAGCGAGAGGTATGGGCCAGGAGCGGTTGGAAAGGGGATGCTAAGCCGGGTTGGTATCACCCCCGGGGTGAGAGGAAAGGGTATCGCAACAATGATGTTCACCCTTAGCCGAGGTTCTCAATGCTGCTTTTCTACCAGCTAAGCCTGACGGCGGTTTTGGGGCTTATCCTCCTCAACGCTTGCCATAACCTCCGCATCCTAAAGAAACCCCTCGTAAAGGGGCCATTGCCTGACCCTCCACCCCTGGTCTCAGTGCTCATCCCGGCTCGAAACGAGGGGCGGAACATTGCTCGATGCGTGAAATCTCTGCTGAAGCAGGACTATCCCCGCTTGGAAATCCTGGTCTTGGATGATGGCTCGGCCGATCGGACGGCGGACATCGTTGAGGAATTGGCCAAAGATCATCCTACACTCAAGCTCATCCGCGGGCGACCGCTTCCCCAAGGCTGGCACGGCAAGGCATATGCCTGCCATCAACTGGCCCAGGCAGCCAAAGGAGATTGGTTCCTCTTCACCGACGCGGACACCGTGCATTCCCCTCGTTCGGTCTCGTCTGTCATCGGAGCGGCGCTTCGAGAGGGGGCCGATCTCCTAACCCTCTTGCCTTATTGCATCACCGAGACCTTTTGGGAGAGGGTTGCTCTCCCTTTGGTCTCTTTTTTCTTCCTCAGCTACCTCCCCATTGGTCTGATAACTAAGAGCAAGGAGCCACTCATCTCAGCTGCACTGGGGCCATTCATGCTCTTCCGACGGGATTTCTACTTTCGGATCGGAGGGCACGCGGCCGTCAGACGGGAGATCGTCGAGGATATGGGGCTGGGCCGATTGGTTAAAAGGGCTGGCGGACGGCTGGTATTGATGGATGGCACGGATGTGATGGCAGTGCGATTTTACCGGGGCTGGCAGGAGATATGGTTGGGCTTATCCAAGAGCGCTTTTGCCGCTTTCGATTACTCGCTCCCTCCCCTCTTAGGATTGGTGGCCTTCAACTTCGCGGCCTTCGTTGCCCCCTACGGCTTCCTGGCCCACAGCCTGGGATGCGGGGAGATAACTTTAGCAGGCTGTTGGCTGCCCTTAGCGCAGATTTCCATCGCCTGGGCTATCAGACTCGTGCTGGCTCACCGTTTTCGGATGTCCTATGCGATGGCTTTCCTGCATCCCTTGACCGTGTTGGTGGGGGTGCTCATCTCCTTGAACTCGATCCGCTGGACCCTCACCGGCCAAGGCGTGATATGGAAGGGCCGTCGCTACCGGTTCGAATCCGGTCGATGAGGGCGAAGGGTTAAATGGCCCCTTCAGGCTTGCTATCTAAGTGTGCGGGGTGTAGAATGGAGGTGGAAAGGATAATCTCATGTCGCAGCTTGAAGGAGAGGGATCGAGATTGGTCACTATCTATTATGCCCCCGGTCAACTGCGGGCCCATCTGGTGAAGGCCAAATTGGAGAGCGCGGGCATCCCCGTCCTCTTACGCTATGAGAGCGCCGGCATTCTCTTTGGCATCACCGTGGACGGACTCGGCGAAGTCCAGGTGATGGTGCCTGAGAAGTTCGCTCAGGAGGCGCGGAGGATTTTAGGCGAATCCACCTGACCTTGCAGGCGATATTTGTCAAGAGGGGTGGAAATTGATATAATTACCTGCGTGAATGGAGTTGACACGGGAGCGCAGCCCTTCAGATCATCCATGCAATGGAGAAAACCATGGTCAGAAGGGAGACTCAGAAGCAGAGCTATTGGGAGAAATTCGCTGTCCAAGGATTCGACCTCGAATACCTCTATGGGGTTCTGCTGGAGAAGGAGGTGCCCTTAAGCATAGATGAGCTGGCATTAGCGGTGATAGAAGGGCGATGTAAGAGGGAGGAGAAGCTTATCAAGGGGAAGTTAGAGCAGGGACGCCTCTTCCAGCCTAAGGAGAGCTACGAAGTAGGTGAAAGGCTCGTCTTCCCCGCTTTCGATTACGCCTTAGGCACTGTGATCAACGTCCGGCCCGGTCGCAATCCCAAGTACGAGCCCTTCAAAGTCATCCGGGTGCGCTTTGAAGAAAGCCAAGAGGAGCGGGAATTCGCCTCTGAGCTTAAGGCTCCCGATGCCCTGAAGGAGGGCAGCGAGCTCGTTTTGGCTTCTCCGGAGGAGCTGTTTGCCCGCTTCGGCGAGGAGATCAAACCTAAGCTGATAGAGAGCTTGCAGACCAGCAAGGAGTTCGTGAACTTCAGGGATCAATGGTTTTTGGATGGGCTGCTGGCCGACATCCATGTGGGCCATTTGAACATCGCGGAGGCTGCCATCGAGGTCAAAGGGGTCCCGCTTTCCCCCGAGGAGCTGCTCAAGGAGCTGGACTTCCCCACCAAAATGAAGAGAGAGGCCCTCCTATTCTCCCTTAACTATGCCCTGTCCCATGACGATCGCTTCGATGAGGTGGGCACTAAGGAGCAGATCCTTTGGTTCCTGCACCGCCTGGAGCCTCCACAGGCTGTAGAGTTGCCATTTCACCTTCGTTATCGGCCCGAGCCTTATGATCGGTCCGTCTTGGACGAGGAGATGCTCGGGCTGGAAAGGGAGATAGCCGATGAGTTGGTGGAGGCACCCGCTCCGGGCGAAGGTTCGATTGGCCAGGTCACCATTGTCCTTACTTATCCTCATCGTCGTGCGGGGACTATCCCTTTGACGGCCGAGGTCAGAGGGCTTTTCCCCTGGGGTGACTCGAGCAACCAGACCTCCACTCAACGCACATTCGTCACCTTCATCGATGGCCATACGGGAAAGCACATGCCGGGATGGGTGGTCCACAAAGCCGGCTACGTCTATGGGCTGGGCGAATGGTATGAGGAGCATGAGCTCCCCACCGGGGCCTATATCCAGCTGGAGTGCACGGAAGACCCTCTCTCGGTGCGGGTGAGTTACCTTCCTAAGCCCAGGAGGAGAGGATGGGTGAGGGTGGCTAAGGCTTTGGAAGGGAAGCTGGCCTTCGAGCTGCAGATGAGGGCTTTAGCCTGTGACTACGACGAACTGATGATCGTGGATTGGGAGGATCCTGCGGAGCTCGATGAGCTCTCGAGGAAGGTCGAGGAGGAGGGTATTCCCCTCTTCCAGCTGATGTGCGATATCTTCCCCGAGTTGGCTAAGCTTAGCCCCCAGGGCACCGTTCACTTCAGGACTCTCTACAGTGCTATTAACATCGAGAGGCGCTGCCCGCCGGGTCCTATCCTGGCTGAATTGGCCACCAGGCCCTGTTTCATCCCTGTAGGCGATGGCTACTGGATTTACGATGAAAATCTGAGGGAATGGTCAGACCGTTGAAGCCGGATATCAATACCAGATTTCATATCGATTTCGAGTGGTGGGAGAAGGAGGGGAAAGATTTCCGCATCTACCTCTGGGCTCAGCTCTGCCCCGAGTGTCGGAAAGTCTACACTACCCATCGAGGGACGGAGAAGATCGATTGGATAGACCCGGAGACGGCGGAGGTGAAGCAGGTAGATGGCCTTTGGCACTCCTTGCGTACCTGCTGCAGCAAGAAGCCCGATTACATCACCAAAGAGACCCCTCTGACCACGGCCATCTTTCGCGTCTTCTTGGCTAACGGCAATACCCCCCTCTCCCCTGTCGAGTTGCACCGGATCATCGATAAGAAGACGCCAGAGGTCATCCTGCGCACCCTGACCGGCGGGAGGGTTTACAAGGGCATCAGGCCTGTAAGGCTTGAGGAGGAGGGCGAGTGAGCCTCTCGGACCGAAAGCGGTTTGACTCATTCGGTCATTTGCGCTAAAATAGTAAACAGAGAACGCCCCTGTAGCTCAGCGGAAGAGAGCAGCTGCCTTCTAAGCAGCGGGTCGGGGGTTCAAATCCCTCCAGGGGCGCTGTGGTCTAAGCCCTTACGTTCGGTAAGGGCTTTTTATGTTAGAGCGGTTACCCAATCGGATAAGCGTGCAATATCTTGTTAAACAGAGCGAGGCGAAGGATCGCTAAGCCGATCTTTTCACCACTTTCCCTCCTTTGATCACCGTCTTCACCAGATTCACGCCGAAGCGATAGGCCAGGTGGGAGTAATTGGGGATGTCCAGGATGAGGATGTCGGCCTTCTTCCCCACCTCTAAGCTTCCCCCCTCCCCGCCGAGTTCGATAGCGTGGGCGGCGTTGATAGTGGCCGCAGATATGGCCTCGGCAGGGGTCATCCCCATCTGGCGGCAGGCCAGAGCTATGATGAACTGCATGGACTCACACCAGCATGTGCCGGGGTTGATGTCGGTGGCTAAGGCCACGGGGACACCAGCTGAGATGAAGGCCCTGGCGTTGGCGTAAGCTCTCCTTCCCAGGCCGAAGGATGTGCCGGGGAGGAGAACAGCTACCGTGTCCGTCTTGGCCAGCAGCTCTATCTCCTCTGGCGGCGTGCACACCAGATGGTCAGCGGAGGTAACTTCCAACTCTGCAGCTAAGGCGGCTCCTCCTATGGAACTGAACTCGTCAGCATGGATCTTCAATCCCAGACCCAGATCCTTAGCTGCCGTTAGGAGACGGCGGGCCTCCTCCACAGTGAAGAGCCCTTCCTCACAATAGACGTCGCAGAAGAAGAGGGAGCGATGGGGAGGCATCTCTTTCTCCCAGATGGTCCGCCACTCCTCTTTGGTCACGCGAGGCAGCATCTCCTCGATGACGAAATCCAGGTACTCGCCTGGCCGGCCGGCGTACTCATCGGGTACGGCGCGGGCGCCTAGGAAGGTGGGAACCAGGTCCATAGGATGGGTTCTGTCCAAGATGCGAATGGCCTCCAGCATCTTCAATTCGTTTTCGATGTCCAGGCCATAGCCCGTCTTGACTTCGGCTGTGGTGGTCCCATAGGCGAGCATGGTGTCTAAGCGCTTCCGGCTTTGAGCGATCAGCTCGTCCAAAGTTGCCTCTCGAGTGGCTCGCACGGTGTTCATCACACCGCCTCTCCTGGCCATAATCTCCATGTAAGTTGCCCCTCTGATCTGCTGCTCAAATTCGCCCTCGCGGCTTCCAGCGAAGACCACGTGGGTGTGAGGGTCGACGAAGCCAGGCATCACCACCCTGCCGCTGGCGTCGATCTGCTCTTCCGCCTCTACCTGCCCCTGCAATTCCTCTGTCTTTCCCACCATGGCGATGCGTCCATCCTTGATGGCCACCGCCCCATCCTCGATTATCCCCAACTCCCCCATCTCCTCACCTCGCTTGGGGCCCTCAGGTGAGGCGACGGTGAGCAGTTGGGCCGCGCTGTGGACCAGCAAATCGGCTTGGATCATCGGTCTCCTTTCGCATTCTTTCGGGCCAGATCGGGGACACAGGCCGAGCGCTTTTGAGGCCACTGCCGGTGAGGGGAACCACCGTGATCTGGTCGGAGGCGAGGGCTGGGCTCAGCTCTCTCAGGGCGGCTGCAGCTACTGCCGAAGTGGGCTCGACATAAAAACCGCGAAGAGCTAACTCCTCCTGGGCCTGCTTGATCTCCTCCTCGCTCACCGCCAGCACTGCCCCGCCCGTCTCTCTCACCGCGGCAAGGACCTGGCGGCCACGAACCGGCTCGGCGATGCGGATGCCCTCGGCGATGGTCTCTCCCTCCGCTACAGGCTTAGCCTCCCTCAGCCCTTTTCGGTAAGCCTCATACAGCGGGGCACACCTCCACGCCTGGACGGCGAAGAAGCGCGGAAGGCCCTCGATGAGGCCTGCTTCTTGCAGGTCTTTGAAGCCCCGATAGGCTCCCAGCAGCAGGGTACCATGGCCTGCAGGCAGGATCAGGTTGTAAGGCGCTCGGCCTCCTAGTTGCTCCCAGAGCTCGTAGGCGATGGTCTTCAGGCCGTCGATGAAGAAAGGGTTATAGTAATGGCTGGCGTAATAGGTCCCCTCGGCCGCAGCCTTCTGGGCAGCTTCGGCTGTGTCCCTTCTGGTGCCCTTGTTGATTGAATCCGCTCGCTCATTGGGAAGCGGATGAGCGCGCCGCAGGCCCTCCACGGTTACCAGCTTGGCCCCGTAAGCGGAGATCTGGGCAAGTTTGAGAGGCGAGGCATGAGCAGGCACGTAGATCTCGGCCTCTATCCCGGCCCGGGCACAGTAGGCAGCTAAGGCTGCCCCGGCGTTCCCGGACGAATCCTCCACCACACTTCCCACGCCCATCTCCTTTAACTTACTGACCAGAACCGTCGCTCCCCGGTCTTTAAAAGACCCCGTTGGAGAGAGGAATTCCAGTTTCCAATGGAGGCTCAGTCCCTGGAACATCGCCTCAACCAGAGGGGTATAGCCTTCCCCCAAGGAGACGATGTTTTCCTCGTCCTCTACAGGGAGCATGGCGCGGTAACGCCAGAGGGTGAGGTCCTTGACTTCAATGGCCTCCTTGTCAAAGGGAGGCATACCCGTGAGCTCGAAGGGAGCGCCGCAGTCGCAGCGCCATAAGTATGTGGTGGGAGGATAGATTCGTCCACACGCCGTGCAGCGGAAGTTCATTCTAACACTATCTCCCCGCTCTTGCCCCCGCTCTTCCTGACCAAGCGGATGTTAGTGATGCGCATGGTCCTCTCTACGGCTTTACACATATCGTAGATGGTCAGGCCGGCTACTGTCACCGCGGTCAGGGCCTCCATCTCCACCCCTGTCTTGCCAGTAGTCTTAACGGTAGCCTCGATCTCGATGAGGCTTTCTTCCTCATTGGGGGTGAGATCGACCTTAACATTGGTGAGGAGCAGGGGGTGGCACATCGGTATCAGCTCGGAGGTGCGCTTGGCAGCCATGATGCCTGCCACCTGGGCCACCGCTAGGACATCCCCTTTGGGAACCCCGCCCTCCTGGATAAGGGCGAGCGTCTCCGGCTTCATTCTCACCTCCCCTCTGGCCACAGCCACCCTGTTCGTGTCCGGCTTGCCTCCTATATCCACCATCCGGGCTCGTCCTCGTTCGTCCAAATGGGTCAACTCCATGATCACCCTCCCACCGGGATTATAGCATGAAAGTCCACGCTCTGCCAGGGTATTGAGATATGGTTGCCTGATTGTCACAATCGCCAATGTGTAGTATAATCGCCATCGAACGGCCTTTGAGGTAGGGGGAAATGAGAAGCGAGTGGAAGGGGAGAGCTGTCTTCTTAATTATCCTCATCGCTATAGCTTACGGGGCATTTGTGGCGCTCATTTGGAAGGATGCAGTGCTCCCCAAACGGGAGACGCCGTTAATTCAAATCGCCTCCCCTTTCGACGGGGCCTTAGTTCGGGAGGGACAGGAGCTCATTGTCCACTCTGTCGCCATCGGCAGGGGAGTGGTGCGCATCGAACTGTGGGTTGACGGGATCCCACTCACAGCGACGGTCAACCCCCATCCGCAGGAAGGAGGCTTCTCGGCCACTCAGCGGTGGAAGGCGGAGGGATGTGGGCGTCACATCCTCTTCGTCAGGGCCTGCGATGAAGCAGGTCAGGTGGGAACCTCCCCTTCCCTCTCTATCACCGTTGTGCCCGAGGGCAAGATCGCCTTCGCCACCAACCGAGATGGCTTTTATCGGATTTACACCATGTTCACCGATGGGAGCGAGCAGGTCGCCTTCGCCTCCGGGAAGGTTAAGGGAAGGGAGCCGAGCTTCGCCTCTGATGGTCGCTTAGCTTTCTCCTCCACCTCTCAGGATGGCACCGATGATATCTGGCTTATGGAGGCCGATGGGAGTGGGCTGCGGAAGCTCACCGATGACTCTGCGGACGATCACGATCCTGTCTGGTCGCCCGATGGGGAAGCCATCGCTTTCTCCTCCGATCTAAGTGGGCGGTGCCAAGTCTATGTAATGGATAAGGAGGGGGGTGAGCGACTGAAGCTGACCCAAGGGGGCACTTACGCCGGGCAGCCAACCTGGTCTCCAGATGGCCTTGAGCTGGCGTTTACCTCCGAGCGAGACGGAAATTGGGACATCTACAAGGTGAGGGCAGATGGCACCGGCCTTGTCAGGCTTACCGACCACCCCGCTAAGGATTGGTTTCCCGCGTGGTCGCCTAAGGGGGATAAGATAGCCTTCGTCTCTAACCGTGGCGGCACCTACCAAATCTACGTGATGGGAGCCGATGGCTCCCACCAGACAAAACTGACCGATTTTCCATCGGGAGCTGAGCAGCCCGACTGGTCGCCCGACGGGAGCTGGATAGTCTTTATCGCCTACACCGGCCATGGGAAGCGCTTCGATGCCCGGGAGATCTATCTGATGCCTGCCGATGGAGGTTACCAGCTGAGATTAACGGATAACGCCTGCGATGATACGGAGCCCACCTGGTACCAAGGCCCCGGCGCTGCTGTGTCTCATGAATTGCCGTAGGTGGTGGCGAAGTGAGGATACAATTGCCGGGCATTGGTTATCCTCTCCAGGTGGAGATCGAATCGGCTGGGGTAGATGATGAAAGGATAATCCTGAGGGCCGCCCAGGCCCCCGTGACAGGCCATCTGATCTTCGAAGCAGACTACCTCGATGGGATCGCCATGCCAGGCTCCTAAGAGAATGAGGTCGCCGCTGTGGGGGAAAGAGGCTAGATTCCGTAGTTCAACGGCAGCGATCTCTGGCTCCGGCAGGGAGCGAAGGGGGTGTTTTCCTTTGAGATCCAGCTCCCGGTTCAGCATCAGAACACCTTCCTTGCCCATGATCACCACCTCTTCCCCTTCTCGGCCTACCACCAGTCCGATCCCTGGATGCTCGATGAGCTTTCTCAGTAGGCCAGGGTAAAGGGCGACGATCTCACTCAGATCCATGCGACGGGAAGTGATATTGAAGTAGACATGAGCCAAGGATCCTGAGCATTTGACCACGATATCATCCTGTTTATCCAGGTCCAATTCCCTCTCCGATGGATCGAGGGCTATCTTTTCTTCGAGGTAGCGGCGGGCGGCTTGCATGAGGACGGCCCCAGCTTCGGGCAGTCTCTTCTCTATCCCTTCGATCTCGCTAAGCAGGACCCGAGCTCTGAGGGCCGATTCCCCTTTGCCCTCAGCGAGGACCACTTTACCCGTCTGTTCAGCGATATAATCCCCTAACTGGTAGCCATAAAGGTCTTTAAAGGGGAGTGAAGGGGTCATGCCGTGGTCTGAGAGGATATATAGATCGTACTTTCGCCGCCGGCATCGGTTTCTCATGCGGTCGATCTGCTTGATCTGCTTGTCAATGGTTCGCAGAGCTTTGAGGGCCTCTATGCTGGAAGGTCTGTAATAGTGGGCCACCTCATCATAGCTGTTATAATTGATATAGATGGAGGGCATACCCCGGTAGATGTCAAGCAGGCAGGCGAAAGTCTGGATCTCGCGGATAAGCACATTGTTAGCGATTTGGAGGAAGATGCTGGGGGGATGGTGATGAGCGGGCGCCAGAAGGCGTTTGAAGAGGCAGATCAGATATTCCCAAAGGGATAGGAGGAGGATCCTTGCCACCCTCAGGGGGTTGAGCATGAAGAGGAGGAAGAAGCCTAATCCACGCACGTTTTCGAAGAAACGCTGGCTGCTCAGGGCGCTCAAGGTGAAAAGGGATAGCCTGGCCTCTCCATCTATGATGTTCGTATAGCTGGAGCCGCCTTTCAGGACCCCCCTTCGCCCATGGGAAATGCGGTTTTGCATGACCGTGGCGGGTCCGACCCTGTTACAGCTCATATGGGTGCGGGTTTCCTTTTCGTACCAGCGGAAGGCAGGGATATCGAAGTTATTGCCGAACATGATGCCCGCTTGAACAGCGGGAGTGGTGCTGGGCAGGCCGCAGCGCCAACGGGCCAGCTTGGCATCCCCTCTTTCCGCCATCTGCTTCATATAGGGGGCGAAACCCCGATCCATGGCCTCTAAAAGATGTTCGTAAGAGAGACCGTCTATCTGAACGATGATGAAACCCCGCTGATCCTCTCCAGCCTCCTCCCGCAGGCCCGTTCGTTTGAGGAGCGTTTCATACTTTTTAGAATAGTAGAAATTGGAGAGGGCGGTGAAAAAGTCGACGATTTTGGCGGAGAGCCAAGCCATGATCTGACCTCTCTTTCCAGATGCTGATTATATCAGCAAGGGGTCATCTTGACAATCCCGCGAAAGGAGGCTAAATGGAGGCGGATTTGATCTTGTCGGGTGGCACGGTGATCACTATGGATGATCGGCGTGAGATTTTTCCCGAGGGGGCAGTGGTCGTTAAAGGGAATGCCATAGCGGCTGTGGGGCCGGCTGCAGACCTAGCGGGGCGATACGAGGCGAAGGAGGTACTCGATTGCACCGGGCAAGTGGTCATACCGGGGTTAGTGAATGCGCATACCCATGCGCCTATGAGCTTGCTTCGGGGTTTAGCTGATGACCTACGCCCTGAACTTTGGCTGCACGGCTACATGCTGCCTGTGGAACGGGAATTTGTGAGTTCGGAATTCTGCTACTGGGGTACTCTGCTCTCTTGTGCGGAGATGATCCGCTCAGGGGTGACCTGCTTTGCTGACATGTATTACTACGAAGATGAAGTGGCCAGAGCGATTGCGGAGGCAGGGATGAGAGCAGTCTGTGCCGAGACACTCATGAAGTTGTCCACCCCTGACGCAGCCAGCTACGATGAGGGCCTGGATCGCTGCCGGAGATTTATCGAGCGTTGGAAAGACCACGAGCTCATCATCCCTGCTATTGGCCCCTATTCAAGCTACATGTGCACTCCGGAGCTCTTGGTGGAGGCAGCGCGCTTGGCTAAAGGATACGATGTGCCGCTGCTCATCCATCTCTCTGAATCGAAGGAGGAGGTGGAGGAGAGTTACAGGCTTAATGGTTGTGGTCCAGTGGCTTACGTGGACCGATATGGAGTGCTGGAGGTGAAAGCCGTGGCTGCCCATTGCGTCCACGTTAGTCAGGAGGAGATGGAATTAATGGCTCGCCGGGGGACGGGAGTGGTGCATAACCCTACCAGCAATCTGAAATTGGCTAATGGTATAGCTGATGTAAAACGGATGCTCGATCTGGGCTTAAGGGTGGGCTTGGGCACCGATGGCCCGGTTAACAATAACGATCAGGATATGTTCGAGGAGATGCGATTGGCAGCCCTGCTGGCCAAGGGCATCACCGGCGACCCCACAGCTGTGCCCGCTCAGGTTGCGCTGGCCATGGCCACTATCGGCGGAGCGTTCGCTCTGCATATGGAGGACATCATTGGCTCTATCGAGGTGGGCAAGCGGGCCGATTTGGCCGTGATCGATTTGGACGAACCCCATGTGATGCCCAGGTTCACCCTCTCGGATGAGAATCTCTATGGGCAGTTGGTTTACGCAGCCAAGAGCGCTGATGTATGCCACGTCGTGGTGGATGGTAAGCTTTTGATGAGGGATAGGGAGCTTCTCACTGTAGACTTAGACGCCGTCAGGGCCGAAGCTCAGCGTATAGCTGATGGGATAAGCACCTTTCTGATACATAGGGAGGAGGACCTTTTAGGGAAGTTGGTAACCATAGGTGGTCTGAAGGAGCACGAGACCTTTGAAGTGCAGGTTAAGGTGCGGTTGAAGGAGGAGTTGCCCATAGAGGAGGTGCTGGCCAGGCCAGATATCGATGTGTGGAAGCCCACGATCCGCGATCAATACGACACCTATCTGCTCTTCGAAGGAAAGGGGTGGATCCGCTATCGTGAGGATTACGTGCTGAAAGGGAAGGAGATAGTCCAATCCATCTACAGCCTGACGCTGGCCGGCCCTGCTGAGAGGGAGGAGTACGGGAATTCTGTTCTTCTTTCCCGCTCCCGTTTCACTTCCCCTGCCGATCGGAGCCTCCGTTTCTACTTAGAGTACTTTAAGCCCGATGCGACTAAAGAGGTCAATAAACGCAGGAGGAGATGGCACATTGGCTACAAGGGAGTGGAGTTCGCCATCAACTTGGATGAGCTCACCAAGCCGGTTGAGGGCACCTTCTTGGAGATCAAGGCGCGCACCTGGTCAAAGAACGATGCTATCTACAAGGCCCGATTGATTGGCGAGCTGCTGGAGATATTCGGAGTGGAGCATGGTGAGTTGCTGAAGCAGGATTACGTTGAGCTGTAGTTGCTTCGTATAGCGGTTTCATTACACCTTAGACTTGGTTTAACTAAAAATCGCTGTAAAAGGGGTTAGAAGGCTATGCGAAGAACGATCTCATAGATATTTTCCGATGAGAAGCTTTAGTTTTTCCCTTGTCTCAGTGGGGATCATATCCCGCTGGGTAATGATGGCATTCTGGAGGGCAGTGGCACAGGCGCAGGTGCGCTTGGCAGGGATGGTAGGCAGCAGATATCGGATAGCTTTCTGAGCCACGGCAATATTGGCCTGAAGATTCTGAACTACCATCTCCACCGTTACTGGCCTCGCCCTCCTATGCCAGACATCATAGTCAGTGACATGGGCCATGGCAGCGTAGCAGATCTCCGCTTCCCGCGCCAGCTGAGCCTCAGGGGCAGCGGTCATGCCGATGATGTCTACCCCCCACTGCCGGTAGACGCGCGATTCAGCCTTGGTGGAAAAGCGAGGCCCCTCAATGGTTAGAAAGGTCCCTCCCCTATGCACTCTGGCTCCCGTCTTCTTGACTGCCTCGTAGAGAAGCCGGGAGAGCTCTGGGCAGAAGGGCTCAGCGAAGCTGATATGCACAACCAAGCCATTGCCGAAGAAAGTGTAATGGCCGCGCTCCTTAGTATAATCGAATATCTGATCAGGGATGACGATATCCCGAGGAGCGATCCCCTCACGCATACTGCCACAGGCAGTGATGGAGATGATGCGCTCCACCCCCAAACTTTTCAAAGCCCAGATGTTGGCTCTCGAATTGACCTCGGTGGGCATGATGCGATGACCTCTGCCATGGCGGGAGAGAAAGGCCACGCGCATCCCTTCGAGTGTCCCCACTACGATAGCATCACTGGGATCGCCGAAAGGCGTCTCAACCCGTACCTCCTCGACGTCCACTAAGTCCTCCATTTCATAGACTCCAGTGCCTCCGATGACTCCAATCTTTACCTCCTGAGCCATTTTCCCCTCCCTCAGCCGAGTTATTGACATAAAAATAGCGAGGGCTACCCCTCGCCCTTCTAATGGAGATGCCGGGAATCGAACCCGGGTCCAGGGAATTCGACCAAGGACGTCTACAAGCTTAGTCGGTTTTTCCTCTCACTTAAGGCAACCTCAACCGACAAAGTTGCCTTAAGCCAGCCGATAGAACTTAGGCATCCTTTATCGGCGTCCAGAATGCCGCACCCGACTATGTGGCGCCTAACCTGGTCCGTCGGGAAAACCAAGTTAGACGTAGCCACTCTCTCAGGTGGCTAACGAGCGATGGTTAAGGCTATGCAACCGCTCCCATCGCCCATGCTGGTGTTAAGTTGGCACTTATTTTTAACCCCTGTTTTACGAGGATAGGGCACCTCGGCTTGCAATCCGTGGTCAGCCTTCCCTGTCGAAACCTGTCATCCCCTTTTTATTTATAGCATACTTTTGAATTTTCCGCAACTATAACTTGCCTAACGAGCGAGATCAGGCGCTTGTTCGCCCTGATACGGGAAATCTGAGCAATTGTAGAGCCCTATCGATGATTCCTCCCCTGAGGGTTGGCCGAGGCTTTCCAACGCCTTAGCAGCGGCTCTGCATACATCCTCTACCTCGTCCTTAAGAGCAGCTCGGAGCGGTTCGACCGCCCGGGTATCGCCGATCTCACCTAAGGCATAGGCCGCAGCCTCGCGCACATATTCGTCCCAATCCTCAAGGGCAGCGATGAGCGGCTCAACTGCTCGTGGATCGCTGATCTCACCCAGGGCATAAATGGCAGCCTCACGCACATAACTGTCCAGGTCCTCGAGGGCAACGATGAGGGGTTCCACAGCCTGGGTGCTGCCGATCAATCCTAACGCGTAAGCAGCGGCACCGCGTACCCATCTGCTCTCGTCCTCGAGGGCGATGATAAGCGGCTCAATCGCTCCGGCATCGCCGATCAGCCCCAGCGAATAGGCAGCAGCGCTGCGCACATCATCATCTCCGTCTTTAAGAGAAGCGATGAGGGGTTCCACCGCCTGTGGATCGCCGATCTCACCCAGGGCATAGGCGGCGGCCTGGCGCACAGAAGCCAACTCATCCCTGAGGGCGGAGATGAGTGGCCCAACGGCCTGCAGGTCGCCGATTCGCTCCAGTGCATAGGCGGCAGCTCGCCTCACCATCGCCTCCCCATCTTTGAGAGAAGCGATGAGGGGTTCTACTGCCTGTGGATCGCCGATCTCACCCAGGGCATAGGCGGCGGCCTGGCGCACAGAAG
>CAYYKQ010000033.1:0-17578 GCA_964440965.1 uncultured Anaerolineae bacterium
AGGGGGGGTGGGGGGGGGGGGGGGGGTCTGGGTGGGCTTGGGAGTGCTGGTTGGGGAGGGAGTCGGCGCCACGCTTATCTTCACCTCGATGGTCTCCGGTACGATGCTTCCCACCTTGATCTCCTCGGGCACAACGACTACGGGTTTGAGCTTATGAGTGCCTTCCCCTAAACCGAACACATTGAGCACGACCTGCACCTTTTCGGGGTCTAAATCCTTCAGCTTGGGCAGCGGTCCTGAGATAATCACGTCTACTGTATCCGGCGAGGGATGGGCCTCTAAGCCTTGTTCCAGCCCCTGGATGGTCAATTCGCGGCGCATAGTCAGGCTGCTCTCTATAGCAGCCACGCCTATCTTGACAAGGACGCTCTGCCTATCCAGCACGCTGATACCCTGGGGCAGGATCAGAGGAACGCGCTCCACCACGTCCTCTGTGGCTCCCTCGATGTCCACAGGCACCGTCTGCAGATAACCAGGCACCCCTTTAATGGCTGAGGGACTGCCGGTGATGGTCACAACGGAGGGGTCAACCGAGATCTCGCTGATCCGATAGCCTGAGGCCACTTGCCCCTCCCAGAGCACTTTGACAGCCACGTCTTTGTATCCCAACATCTGTTCGATGGGCACACGTACCCGAACTCGTGGGGGATCTATGGTGCCCCCGCTGAGGGGTTTCCCTTCCCCATCGCAGGGCAGAGGTGCAAGCTCCTTCTCGACGTCCTCCTTCGCCTCCCCTACGTAAACCTCAGCCACCATGGTGACGACCCGATCGACGATTGAGCTGGGCCCTTTCAGTTTAACCTTGGGAGGCATAACCATCGGGGTCTTGGCGACATAGCCCCGCGCTGGCGTTCCCAGGACGTCGACTTGGATGGTGAACTCTTTCTCCTTGAGTTTATCCAATCGGATGGTCACCTTCTCGGGCTTCTTCTTGAGGATCTCAACCGAACTGCTGGAGCACTCCACCTGGACCTTGACCTCGTGCAGGCCGGCTCCTAAGCCCTCCAAGTCCACGAACGCTCGGAAGCTGCTCGGGCCGAGGCTTTCCCAGGTCGATTTAGGTGCCCTGACAGTGATCTGCACCTCCTTGGCGATGTCGCCGAGGATCACCAACCCTTCCTCTTTCCCCACTATCTCAATGGGGATACCTTGGGGAAAGGGTTCCGTCCTCGGCGGATTCTCCTCATAAACGGCCACAATCCAGATCACGAGGGCCAGTACTAAGGCCAAGGCTATCGAGCCCAATTCATTCCAGATGCGATGCGTGCTCAGACGCTTTTCCATTTCTCGACCCTTCTCCAAAACCGACTCTGGGTTCTCTTCCATACCGGACGGTAGAAGGTATGGAGGATCCTGCTCAGCCGCTTCTCATCCAGGTGGCGGACCATGCGGCCATTGTATGCTACGGAGATGGTGCCCGTCTCCTCGGAGATCACGATCGCTAAGGCGTCGCTCTGTTCAGTGATGCCCACCGCCGCCTGATGGCGGGTACCTAAGCGTGGCTTAAGCCTTGTCGTCTCCGCCAATGGCAGCACGCAGGCGGCTGCCGCTACCCTATCCCCGCGGATGATCACCGCTCCATCGTGTAGGGGGGTATGGGGCTGGAAGATGGTTAAGAGGAGCTCGCTGGAGAGGAGGCTGTCTATCTTCACCCCCGTATCGATGTAATCCTGCAGCCCCGTTTCTCGCTCTAAAATGATCAGGGCACCGTGTCGGAGTTTGGAGAGCTTCTGGGAGGCTCGGCAGATGTGCCCGATAGCCCGGTCGATGGCCGCCTCCCCTGCCAGCCGGTTAACCAGAAAACTCGTCCGACCGAGCCGCTCCAAAGCCCTCCTGAGCTCCGGCTGAAAGATGACAGGGATAGCCACCAGCAGGGCTGAGAAAGAGCTCCTGATCAGCCAGCTTAAAGCCCTCAAGTGCAGGAGATTGATGACGGATAGAGCTATCAGCACCAGGACGATGATCCCACGTAACAGCTGAACAGCTTGGGTCCCTTGGATCAATCGGAGGATACCATAGATTATCAATCCCACTAGCAGGATGTCCATCACGCTGAAGGGATCGAGTTGGGAAAACACCCATAAGATATCCCTCAATTCATTCCTCCCGGCGGCCAGCTCTCGCTGGAAGGGGTCCGCTTGCCTTCATGCGAGGGCTGGCTTGCCACCTAAAATCAGGGCCAAAATTGCTTTTTGAGCATGCAGGCGATTCTCTGCCTGATCGAAGATGATGGAGTGGGGGCCGTCGGCTACTTCGTCGGTGATCTCCTGACCTCGATGGGCTGGCAAGCAATGCATCACCATGCAATCCGGATCGGCCGCCTCCACCAGTCGGGCGTTGACCTGGTAAGGGGGGAATACCTTCAGCCGCTCCTCGGATTCCGCCTCCTGGCCCATGCTCACCCAGACATCGGTGTAGATGATATCGGCCCCCTTCACCGCTTCGAACGGATCGTTGGTGATCTCGACCTTGCTCCCGCTTTGGGTGGCGAAGCTCCTGGCCAACTCTATGACCTCGTCCGGAGGTTCATATCCTTTGGGGGAGGCGACGGAGATGTCCATGCCCACTTTAGTTGTGGCGAAGAGGAGGGAAACGGCTACATTGTTGCCATCGCCCACATACGCTAGTTTGAGGCCCGAGAGTTTCCCCCTTTTCTCGCGGATGGTGAA
This sequence comes from uncultured Anaerolineae bacterium, assembly GCA_964440965.1. Taxonomy (GTDB): domain Bacteria; phylum Chloroflexota; class Anaerolineae; order CAYYKQ01; family CAYYKQ01; genus CAYYKQ01. Next base: position 2,670 of record CAYYKQ010000033.1, read on the forward strand.
GAGATCAGATAGGGCTTGGCAGGGGTGGTTATAATCGGAGAGGCCATTGATGACCGGAACCAAGGAGTGCGCGGCTAACTCCTCAACATGGCGGTGGGAGAAGACGCGGGCCAAGATGCCATCCACGTATCGGGAGAGGACTCTTGCCACATCAGCCACGCTCTCTCGCACACCCAACTTTACCTCATCCGGCGAGAGGTAGATGGCCTTTCCACCCAGGTGGATCATGCCCATCTCGAAGGAAACCCTCGTCCTCAGGGATGGTTTCTGGAAGATCATCCCTAAGGTCTTGCCTTTAAGGATGGGCTTGTTGCCGCCCTTTTGCCACTCCTTTTTAAGCCTTCCGGCCAGGTCCAAGATCTGCCATACCTCCTCCGAGGAGAGGTCAGCGATGCTGAGTAAGTGTTTCATCTCCCTTCCCCCTGCTTATCAGAGCGAATCACCTGAGCTCGTTTGAAAGCATCCGATGCATATAGTGGCACAAATTGTACAACTGCTCTCTGGTTAACTCACCACTTATTATACCATAAGAGCGGCAAATGAAAAAGCACCTCCATTGCGGAGGTGCTCCTCATGATGGGCCGTACAGGATTCGAACCTGTGACACCCGGCTTAAAAGGCCGGTGCTCTAACCAGCCTGAGCTAACGGCCCAAATGGAATATATCATAAAATCGCTCCTATGTCAAATCGGATTGGACAAATTGGCAAAAAGGGTGTATATATGATTCCAGCGGAGTGGAAAGGAGGGTTGAGCTTTGGCTAATACAGCATCGGCTAAGAAGCAGATGAGGAGCTCGAGGAGGAAACGGGAACGCAACCGGGTTCTTCGCTCGCGAGCTCGCACCTACATTAAAAAGGTTAAAGCGCTGATCGAGGAAGGGAGGATCGACGAGGCCAGAGAGATGGCAAGGTTAGCCTACAGTGCTTTGGATAAAGCGGTTGCCAAAGGGGTCATCCACAGGAATAAGGCTGCCCGACACAAGTCACGCCTCATGAAGAGGCTTGAACAGGCTGCGAAATCGCTCGAAGCCGCGTGAAAGAGCGAATGGCTACCCTTCGTCAGGGGCCTCGAGACGATAGCCCTTTTTCCTTACCGTGTGCAGGTAACGAGGGGAGCTCGGGTTTTCCTCTATCTTCTCCCGTAACCAGCGTATGTGAACGTCCAGGGTCCTGGTATCGCCTAAGTAATCGGTGCCCCAGACCTCTTTCATCAGAAACTTACGGCTCAGTACTTTCCCCGGGTGGCGCATGAAAGCTTTCAGCAGGTCGAACTGCTTGGGAGGCAATCTATACGCTTTGTTCCCGCGGAAGACGCGATGGGTCTCTAAGTTCAGCGTCAGTCGTCCCACCCGGAGGAATTTCCTCCCCCAAAGCCGCAGGACCCTCTTGATGGAGCTCGATAACTGCTTCCGGTCTAAGGGCCGGGCGAGGCAGGCGTCGCCTTTTATCCCTCCTTCTTTGAGCTTCCCACCCTTGGGGAGGATGAATAAGCTGGGAAGCCTCTCGATCTCCTGCTGCAAGCTCTCACAAACCTTTAAACCCTCAGGGCCAAGCGCACTGATGTCCAATATCAACAAGTCCGGTTCCCCTGAGCTGGCCCATTCGATGACCTTGGCTTCGTCCTCAGCGAGCAGCACTGAGTAGCCCTCTTGCTCCAGGTTAGAACTCAGAGAGCCCGCTGCAGGGACGTTTTTTTCAAAAAGCAGGACCTTTGTAGCCATTTGGCATCCCCTTTTTGCCTTGACAGCGGGCTCTCGCGAGTCCGCTTTGCTCCGAAGGAATCCGTTATTATTATACTCAATTTTTAATCCCATTGCAACAATTTATTGACCTTTTAAGCTTATCATAGTATAATCGTCTTCGATTCTGGATCTACTGGGAGGAGTACGTTGGTGAAGGGAAGGTCTCTCACTTTGTTTATAATTCTCATCTTGGCTGTGCTTCCCGTCCTCCTATTTTGGCAGGTGGTCTTCGCTGGGAAGACCCTTCTGCCTGTTGATAACCTCTTCGTCTTTGAACCTTGGCGTTCCTTCGCTGGAGAACTCGGTGTCTCTATCCCCCATAACCAGCTCTTAAGCGATCTCATCCTGGAGAACTACGCTTGGAAGCACTTCATCGTCGAATCCATCAAAGCTGGCCGCCTCCCCCTTTGGAACCCTTACCTTTTCGCTGGGGTGCCCTTCTTAGCCGCCGGCCAGCATTCGGCCCTCTATCCCTTCAGCCTGCTATTTTACATCATGCCCCTCGCTAAAGCTTACGGCTACTTTACCGTCCTCCAGCTCTTCCTGGCTGGCCTCTTCATGTACATCTATGCGCGGGTCATCGGTGTGAGCCGCTTGGGGGCCACGGTGGCAGCCATCACCTACATGCTCAGCGCTTTTATGGTCGTGAGTGTGGTCTTCCCCATGATCATAGCGGCCGCTGCGTGGTTGCCCCTTCTTCTGGCCATGATGGAACTCATCATCAGGCACGGTGAGGGCAAAGCGGCCATCCCTTATACGGCCATCGGCGGCGTGACCCTGGGTTTGCAGATCCTGGCAGGGCATGTGGAGATCACCATCTACGTGCTGCTGATCATGGTGTTCTACGCGGCCTGCCGGCTGGCCAGTTTAGGGCAGAGAGGTGGCCTTCGCCAGGTGGGATGGCCGGCCTTGTGGTTAACCATCATGATAATCCTGGGTCTCGGACTGGGGGCGGTGCAGCTCATCCCCCTCTACGAATTGGTGCGGACGAGCTTCCGCCAGGATTCAGCCACCTATCAGCAGGTTATCGAGTGGGCCTACCCTGCGCGGCGGTTGATCGCTTTCCTCATCCCCGATTTCTTCGGCAATCCCAGCCACCACAGTTACTTCGACGTCTTCAGCCGCCGGATGGTCGCGGTGACGCGGAATTACTACGGCCATCCTATTGATACCATCTACTGGGGGATCAAGAACTATGTCGAAGGGGGAAGCTATGTGGGGATATTGCCGTTGCTTTTGGCTGTTGTGGCCATTTGGGGAGCGCGCCGCAAGGCGAGCGGCCGTTTGTACATCCTGATTTTCACCGCTTTGGCCCTCATTTCTTTGGCCTTCGTCTTCGGCACGCCCCTCTATGCTTTGCTCTACTACGGAGTGCCAGGGATTAAGCAGCTGCATTCGCCCTTCAGGTGGATTTTCCCCTACACCTTGAGCGTGGCTGTGCTGGCGGGCTTAGGGGCAGATCGCCTTGATAGGGAGCATAAAGCAACCGTCCTTCTCGGTCAGGGGGCTCTTGGGGTCGGCTTGGGAGTGCTAGCGGTCCTGGCCCTGAGCCTCCTCTTCCCCGATTTCGCCATCGCTCTGGCTGAGAAGGCTATGTTGAATTTGGCCAAGGCCCCGGAGGCCTTCGCCGACGGCCGTATGTTCTTCTCCTACCAGTTCTGCAATCTTTTGATCTTCGGTTTGAAGTTAGCAGCGAGCGGCGGGGTCCTGCTCCTCGGCCGCCATAGCGGGGTTCCGGTCACCAAGTCAGGGCGACTTCATCGGTGGAAGCCCCTGGCCCTGATCGTTCTCGCCTTCGATCTCCTGAGCTTCGGCTACGGTTTCAACCCCGCCGTTAACCCCAAACTTCTGGACTTCAAGCCGCCGGTGGTGAAGTTTCTGCAGAGTGATCCAGGGCTTTTCCGCATCACCACCTTCGATACCAAAAGCCAGAAGCCTTTCATCGCCAACGCTGGCATGTTCTACGATTTAAGCGACATCAGGGGTTACGACTCCATCATCCCCAAGCAGTACACCGATTACATGAGCCTCATCGAGGAACAGGGGGAGCTCCAGTTCAATCGTGTAGCTCGACTCCGCCACCCTGAATCGCTCGATTCGCCCCTCTTAGATTTGCTCAACGTCAAGTACGTGCTCACCCTGGAGGAGATAGACAATCCCAAGTATACGCTCGTCTACGATGGTGAGGTTCGAGTTTATCGTAATGAGGGGTGCATGCCCCGTGCCTTTGCACTGCCCGAAAGCTGCGCGGTGGTGGCTGACGATGTGGCAGAGGCGCTGCGTACCTACGACCCACGGCGATACGTGATTCTTGAGCAGCAAGCAACCAGCAACCAGCAACAAGTAGAAGAGCCTGCTTCCTGCTCCCTGCTCCCGGCTATCATCACCTCCTACACGCCCAACCAGGTCCTCATCGATGTTGAGCTGGACGGGCCAGGATTCCTCATCTTGGCCGATAGCTATTTCCCCGGTTGGAAAGCCTTCTATCGCCCTCAGGGGAGAGGAGAGGAGCGGGAGCTGGAGATCCTCCGCGCCGATGGCAACTTCAGGGCGGTAGAATTGCCAGCTGGGCGGTGGACGGTGCGGTTTAAGTACACGCCTATGTCCTTCAAACTGGGGCTCTTCGTCAGCTTTGTGGCTGTGATGATCCTCGTCCTGTTAGGGGGCTATTGGCTCTGGGGACGGCTCTATTCGGAGGCGATCGAGGAGTCCGATGCCAAGCGCGTGGCCAAGAACACCTTAGCCCCCATAGCCCTTCAGCTGATGAACAAAACCATCGAGACCGCTTTCGCTGCCCTGATGCTTCGCATCTTAGGTCCCACTGCCGCCGGCAAGTACTATTTCGCTGTAACCATCTGGATGTGGCTGGATATCTTCACCACTTTTGGGTTGAATATCCTCCTGCAGCGGGAGGTGGCGAAGGATCATACCCTGGCCAACCGCTACTTGACAAGCATGATCATCCTCCGCCTGATGCTCATCGTCGTCGCCGCTCCGCTTTTAGCGGGCTTCATCGGTATCCGCCAGCTTACGAAGCCACTGGCCAGAGATACCATCGCTGCCATCGCCCTTCTGGCTATGGGCCTCATCCCGGCCAGCATGGCCAATGGCTTCACCGCTGCCTTCAATGCCTTCGAGAAGATGGAATACCCCGCGCTGGTCACCACGGTGAGCACCGTGCTCACAGTCACCTTAGGGACCCTGGCCTTATTCTCAGGACTGGGATTCGTCGGCTTGGCCGGCGTCTCCATCCTGGTCAATGTGGTTACTGCGGCTATTCTGCTTCACCTCCTTGCCCGCCATTGCTTCAGGCCCCGTTTTGAGCTTGATCTCCCTTTGCAAAGGGAGATGGTAAACCTCTCCTGGCCATTAATGCTCAACAACCTCCTTTCCGTCCTCTTCTTCAAGATAGACGTGGCTCTTTTGGAGTCCATGCAAGGTAACGCCGTGGTGGGGTTGTATAGCGTGGCCTACAAATTCATGGACGCTCTCAACGTCATCCCTGCCTCTTTCACCATCGCTATCTTCCCCCTCATGTCCCGCTACGCTGCTTGGGACAGGGATTCGTTGCGCAGAGCTTATCTCCTCTCCGTCAGGCTGCTGGTCATCTTAGCTCTGCCCATCGCCCTGCTCACCACCTTGCTGGCTAAACCTCTGGTCTATCTCTTAGGCGGCTCCCAATACCTCCCTGACTCCCGCATTGCCTTACAGCTCATGATCTGGTCCATCCCCATAGGGTTTATCAACAGCGTGACCAACTACGTCCTCATCGCTCTCAACCAGCAGCGTTTCCTGACCAGGGCCTTTGCCATTGGCCTGGCCTTCACCATTATCGCCAACCTCATCTTCATTCCCATTTACAGCTATCAGGCCTCGGCGCTGATCCATCTCTTCTCCGAGCTGGCCCTTTTCCTGCCCTTCTACTATTGCCTGCGCAGGCATCTGGCCCCTGTACCCTGGGCGAGGCTCATCTGGAGGCCAGCTTTATCCGCCGGCTTAGCGGGAGGTTTAGCCTGGTTGCTGCGGAGCATGAGCCTCCCTGCTCTCATACCCTTAGCTGGATCGATCTACCTCGGGGGATTGGCACTTTCTGGGACCTTCACCGAAGAGGACAAGGCATTGCTGCGGCAATTCCTCCCCCATTGGCGGGTGAAGCCGATCTCCGAATTGCCTGAGGAGGCGAGCGAATCGCATTGACGCGGGATGATGGTGATGGTATAATCGACTCCGGGAGTAATCAGCGATGGATCTGGAGGTATGACTTTGGCCGAGCATGTCTACATTCAGGATATCGCTGCCCATGTGGGCGAGGAAGTGACAATCAAGGGTTGGCTCTACAACAGCACGGACAAAGGGCGCCTGCAGTTCCTCCTGGTGCGGGACGGCACAGGCCTGATCCAGGGGGTGGTCTTCGAGAAGGATGTGGCCTCTGGGGTCTTCGAGGCAGCCAGGACCGTTACTCAGGAGTCTTCCATCATCGTCACCGGTACAGTGCGAGCCGATAAACGTGCACCAGGCGGCTACGAGCTGGCGGTGAAGGACATCGAGATCGTGCAATTGGCTAAAGATTATCCCATCACCCCTAAGGAGCACGGAGTGGGTTTCCTGATGGAGCATCGACACCTCTGGCTTCGCTCCATCCGCCAGCATGCCATCCTCCGCGTCCGCGCCAGGGTGGTAAAAGCCATCCGCGATTGGCTGGATTCCCATGGCTTCATCAACCTGGATATGCCCATTCTCACCCCTACCAGCTGCGAGGATACCACCACATTGTTTGAGACGGATTACTTCGGCAGGCCGGCTTACCTCACCCAGAGCGGTCAGCTTTACAACGAGGCAGCCTGCATGGCCTTCGGCAAGGTCTATTGCTTCGGCCCCACCTTCCGCGCCGAGAAGTCCAAGACCCGCAGGCACTTGATGGAATTCTGGATGGTGGAGCCGGAGATGGCTTATTGCGACCTGGAAGGGTGCATGCGGGTGCAAGAGGAGTTCGTAAGCTACATCGTGCAGACGGCTTTAAAGGACTGTGCCCGGGAGCTGGGGGTGCTGAAACGCGATACCACCCTTCTGAAGAAGGTCATCCCGCCTTTTCCCCGCATCAGCTACGACGAAGCGGTGGAGATGCTCAGGCAGGAGGGGATGGAGATCGAGTGGGGCGACGATTTCGGGGCCCCTCATGAAACGGCTATCAGCGAGCGCTTCGAGAAGCCGGTCTTCGTCCACCACTATCCCACTCGATGCAAGGCCTTCTATATGGCGGTCGAGCCTGAACGTCCTGAGGTGTGTAAATCGGTCGACCTCCTCGCCCCCGAGGGCTATGGCGAGATAATCGGCGGAGGGGAGCGCAGCGCTGATTTGGAATACCTGGAGAAGCAGATCGAGAAACTGGGCATCCCCCGTCAGGCTTACGAGTGGTATCTGGACCTCAGGCGTTACGGCTCTGTACCCCACTCCGGCTTCGGGCTGGGCTTAGAGCGCACTGTGGCTTGGATCTGCGGCATCCACCACATCCGGGAGGCCATCCCCTTCCCCAGGATGCTGGGGAGAATCTATCCATGAGGGGAGGGATTAGGTTGGCGAACGATGCGGTGCTGCGCTTCCCTGATGATTTCCTCTGGGGCACGGCTACCAGCTCCCATCAAGTCGAGGGGAACAATGCCAACAATGACTGGTGGGAATGGGAAAAGGTGCCCGGGCATATCAAAGATGGAAGCCGCTCAGGGTTGGCTTGTGATTGGTGGAACCGCGCTGAGGAGGACTTCGACTTAGCCCGCGAGATGGGCCAGAATGCTCACCGTCTTTCGGTCGAGTGGAGCCGCATCGAGCCCAAGGAAGGCGAATGGAGCGGCGAGGCCATCGCCCGCTACCGACGGATGCTCACCGCTTTGCGGGAACGGGATATCGAGCCCATGGTCACCCTCCACCACTTCACTAACCCTCTCTGGCTGGTCGAGAAGGGCGGATGGGAGAGCGAGGCCGTCATCCCCCTCTTCGAGCGGTATGTGACCAAAGTGGTGGAAGAGCTGGGCGATTTAGTGACCCTCTGGTGTACCATCAACGAGCCCAACGTCTACGCCTACCAGGGCTATCTCTTGGGTGTTTGGCCGCCCGGCAAGAGGAGCTTCCGCCTTTGCTTCAGGGTGCTGCGTAACATGGTTCTAGCCCACGCTGCGGCCTATCGGGCCATCCATCGCCTACAGGCAGATGCCCAGGTGGGCGTTGCTTATAACATGCATCTCCTTGACCCTGCTGATCCGTCCTCTGCTCTGGATCGTTTGGTGGCAAAGGTGCAGGATCGGCTCTATAACCGTCTCTTCCTCTGGGCCCTGCGTGATGGCAAACTCCGTTTCCCCTTGGGAAGGGGGCAGATCGTGCCTGAGGCGGTGGACTCCATAGACTACATGGGCCTCAACTACTACTCCCGCAGCCTGGTGGCCTTCGATGTCTCCAGACCATTCGAGCTCTTTGGACGCCGCTGCATCCCGGAGGGAGCCGAGAGGGGACCTGGCACCTGGGGGGAGATCTATCCTGAGGGACTCTACCAGCTCCTCAAACAACTCTCCGCCTATGGCAAGCCCATCTATATCACCGAGAACGGGCGGCCTGACAACACCGATGAGCATCGCCCCCGTTTCATCCTCACCCATTTAGCGGCTGTCTATCGGGCCATCGAGGAAGGAGTGCCCGTTAAGGGCTATTTCCATTGGACGTTGGTGGACAATTTCGAATGGGCGGAGGGGTGGGGAATGCGATTCGGCCTCGTCGCTTTAAATGTGGAGACCCAGAGGCGCACCATGAAGCGGAGCGGTCAGCTCTACAAAGAGATCTGCCAATTGGGAGCTATCACTAAGGGGATGGTGGAACGCTACGCTCCCCAATCTTTAGAGGAGGTTTTCCCCTCCGCTTAGAGTGATTGCCGCTGTGGCTTCGTGTAGCGGTTTTGATATAAAAACCGCTGGATCTTAATCCAGCCAGGAAGTGGGATTTTGGGAAAAGATGCTTATTGAAAGTGCCAGATTCTACACGAAGAATTTAGCGCTTAAGCAAAGAAAACAGCTATGAAAGGAGATACCATCTCCATCCGCCGTTACCTTCGCACGGAGACCTTCCCTACACCTTTCTGCCCTGGATGCGGACACGGAATCCTCCTGGGAGCTATCCTCAGAGCTATAGACGAGCTCGACTGGGATATGGATGAGATACTCTTCGTCTCGGGGATAGGTTGCGCAGGCTGGATTCCCAGTCCCCATTTCGCCGCTGATACCCTTCACACCACCCACGGACGTCCCATAGCCTTCGCCACAGGAGCCAAGCTTTTCAATCCCCACCTGAAAGTAGTAGTTATCAGCGGCGATGGCGATCTGGCCTCCATCGGAGCAAACCATCTGATCCACGCCGCAAGGCGGAACCTCGATCTCACAGTCATCTGCGCCAACAATTGGGTCTATGGGATGACCGGCGGCCAGGTGACCCCCACCACACCCCTTGGGACACGCACAGCCACCACACCGATGGGCAATGCCGAGCCACCTTTCGACCTTTGCCGCCTGATAGCAGCGGCAGGGGCAAGCTATGTAGCCCGCTACTCCGTTTACCATGTGCGACCATTGATTAAATCCCTTAAAAGGGCCCTGGAACATCCCGGTTTCGCCTTCGTAGAGGTCCTCAGTCCATGCCCAACGCAATACGGAAGGCGCAACGACCCAACTGAGCCAGCGGCTTTGCTGCGTTACCTCAAGGAGAAATGTGTGCCCTTAGCCCGCGCCAAGAGAATGAGCCCGGAGGAACTGAGAGGCAAAATCATAATCGGGGAGTTCGTTAATAGATAGAGAGCATTCAAGCCAACTGAGAGAGGACAAGGGCCACAGCACCCAGGATTCCCACATCGTCGCCGAGGGTGGAGGGCACGATCGGGGTCTTCTCCCAGTAGAGGTCCATCATAGCACGTTCTCTCACCGTGCTTCGGATAGGCTCAAAGAGGAGATCGCCGGCCTTGCTCACCCCTCCGCCGATGATAACCATCTCTGGGTTAAACAGATGAAGCAGATTGACGATCCCCACTCCGATGTAGAAGCCAGCCTGCTGGATAAGCTCGATAGCCAATTCGTCGCCCCTCCGGGCAGCCTCATTGACCACCTCGGCTGTCACCTTGGTCAGATCACCCCCCACCAGCGCAGCGATGGCTGTCTCCCGTCCCTTCTCGATAAGCTCGACCGCACGGCGGGCGATGGCTGAGCCGCTGGCCAGGGCCTCCAAACAGCCGATATTTCCACACTTGCAACGGGGGCCGTTGACGTCGATGGTCTGATGGCCAACCTCCGCCGCAAAACCCTGCCCCCCTAAGAGGAGACGATCATCAACGATAATACCCCCTCCGATGCCCGTGCTCACGGTGATGTAAATGAGGTTTTTGACCCCCTGGCCAGCCCCGAAGTGTTGTTCAGCCAAAGCGGCCACATTGCAATCGTTGCCCACGTAGACAGGCAGGCCGAATTCCTCCTCCAAGACGTCTTTGAGATGGACATCCTTCCAGCGTTCCAAGTTCGGTGCCTTCACTATCACTCCCCTCCAGGGGTCCAGGGGTCCTGGCGCTCCCACACCGATAGCCTCCACCCGATCGGTCAGCACCTCGCGAACGATGCTTTTGATGCGTTCCAGCCCCACCTCGGGCTCCTCCCGGGCAGGGGTGGGCGCTTTCGCCCGTTGGATGATCTCCCCTCTCGCGTTGCACAGGCCGGCCCTGATCCATGTGCCGCCGATATCGACGCCCACAATAAGCTTATCCATGCTGTGACCTCCTTTTCGTTTTAGTAGAGTTGTTGCACAATTGACTGATTGGCTCCAAAAGGGGGATTTTCTCCTATGAAGGCCAAACCCTGCGCAGAAATTAGGTAACCAGGCCTCCAAGATTGCTATCAATTGTGCAACAACTCTAGTATACCATACCTCAGCCGATTTGGCATGCTTAAGAGACGATGCTATAATGGATTCGGGAGCGAGTAATGGGGCAACCATTTTGCACAAGCGGGCCGGTCCCACCCGATTCACCGGCCTATGTGGAGCGGGAAACCGACCATCAATTGCGCCGATGCCTGTTGGCCATGGATTGGGTCCTGCTATCCGCACCTCGTCAGATGGGCAAAACCAGCCTCATCCATCGCCTACAAGCGCAACTGGCAGAAAGCGGCTATGCCACCATCTATATCGATGTCCGAAGGAGTGAGCACTGGGAGCTTCTTACGCTCCTGCAGACCCTGGCCAAACGAGCCGAGGACACCTCTGAACGGATGATCGTCGCCTTAGACGAGCTTAACGGCGTCCCGGAAAGTCTGCTCCACACGCTCAAGGGGCTCCTTATCGCTCGCAGAGCCGAGCCACGCCTCGGGAATCTGGCCTTTATCCTGGCAGGGGAATTCGCGGGCCGCATCCTCCCCATCCGGGAGGTGGCTCTCAAGGATTTCTACCGTCCCCATGTGCGCCAGTTGGTCGATCTGCTGGGAGCAGAAGGCGATCTCGCTGAGGCCATCACCGATCGCGTCTACTATTGGACGGGGGGCCACCCCTATCTCACCCAGAAGATGTGCAGCCTCCTGGCGGAGGGCGATCTGCCTCTCACCGCCAAGAGCACGGACCAGGCCGCACGGAGGATCTGGGAGGAGGATGCCGCTCATATCCCCTACGTCCTCGAAAAGCTGGACGCCGTCCCGAAGGCTGGGGAGCAGTTGGAGAGGATCCTGAGAGGCGAGAAGGTACGGTTTAACCCTGCATCCGAGCTCGCCATCATCGGAGTGGTCAAAGACGATGGATATGGCCACTGCGTCGTGCGCAATAGGATCTACGAGAAAGCGCTGGTAGCCAGTGGGCGCGTTAAAGGGCCGAGGTCAACCTGAGGCGTAGGAGATATCCACTAGAGGGAACGCCTATGGCTGGAAGCAGCTTGACACCTGTGCGCCATCAGTATCTGCAGATCAAGAGGAGATACCCCGACGCCATAGTCCTCTTCAGGCTGGGTGACTTCTACGAGACGTTCGATGAGGATGCCAAGGTCGTTTCTAAAGTCTGCGACATCGTCCTCACCTCCAGGCCTGTGGGAAAGGGGCAAAGGGTGCCTCTGGCCGGGGTTCCCTACCATGCCGTCGAGGGCTACATCGCTAAACTGATAAAAGCAGGCTACAAAGTGGCCATCGCCGAGCAGATGGGCGATGCAACGGTGCGAGGACTCGTGCCTCGCGAGGTCGTGAGAGTGGTTACGCCAGGCACTATCGTCGAGCCGACCATGCTCCCGGAGAGGCGAAACAACTACCTGGCCGCCTTAGTGGTGGAGGAAAGGCAAGGGGGGCTCGCTTATGCTGACATAACTACGGGAGAGTTCGCCGCCACCCAGATCACCAGCCAGGACATCGAGCAGGCGGTGCGAGAGGAACTGGAGAGGCTCCAGCCAGCTGAGATTTTGATAGGGGACAAGGGGATAGGGGATAAGGGTTTAACCCCTATTCCCTATCCCCTAACCCCTTATGAAGACTGGCACTTCGAGCTGGGGAATGCCCGTCGAGCCCTGCTCGATCACTTCCAGGTGGCAACGCTCGACGGCTTCGGGCTGAGGGGCAAACCCTTAGCGATCCGCGCTGCCGGAGCCATCATCCAGTATCTGGTGGAGACCCAAAGAGCGGCTTTAGAGCAGCTCAGGGAGCTCCGCACCTACTCCACCAGCGAATTCATGAGCCTGGACCCCGCAACCCGCCGCAATCTGGAGCTCACCCAGACCATCCGCACGGGCGAGAAGAGGGGCTCGCTGCTGTGGGTTCTGGATGCCACCGTGACGGCCATGGGAGGCAGGCTCCTCCGCCGCTGGCTGAACCAGCCCCTGTTAGATAAGGAAAGGCTGGAGAGGAGGCTGGATGCGGTGGAGGCCCTCTACAGAGATACCCCGATGCGCACCGAGGTGATCGGCCTGCTGAAAGGGCTCCCGGATCTAGAACGCCTCGTCGGAAGGGTGGTGCAGAAGATCGCCAGCCCCCGTGACCTCATCGGTATCCGCAAAAGCCTGGAGGCCATCCCCAAGTTGAAGGCCGCCCTAAGCGGCTCCACCGGATCGCAAGGGGCCCTGCGGGGCCTCCTCGAGGCCCTCAACCCCTGCGAGAATGTGCTCACGCTCATCTCCCAAGCCATTGTGGACGATCCTCCGGCGACCTTAAGCGGCGGAGGGGTGATAAGGCCAGGCTTCTCGGCGGAGCTGGACGAGATAGTCGCCGCCTCCAGGGAAGCCAAGCGCTGGATAGCCGATCTGGAACAAGCGGAGAGGAAGCGCACGGGGATAAAATCGCTTAAGGTTGGCTACAACAAGGTCTTCGGCTATTACATCGAGGTCACCAAGTCCAATCTGAACCTTGTGCCGAAGGATTACATCCGCAAACAGACCTTGGTGAACGCTGAACGCTACATAACTCCCGAGCTCAAGGAGCATGAGGCTTTCGTCCTTAACGCTCAGGAACGCATCCAGGAGCTCGAATCCCGCCTCTTCCGTCAGATCTGCGAACGGGTAGCAGCCTCTTCCTCCAAGCTGCTCTCCACAGCCCGCGCCCTGGCCCGCTTGGACGTCTACGCTGCCCTGGCCGAGGTGGCTGTGCGCAACAATTACGTCCGCCCCACCCTGAGCGAGGACGACGAGATTGAGATCATTGCCGGCCGTCACCCCGTTGTGGAGCTCACCCGGCCGGAGGAGCCTTTTGTCCCCAACGACGTCCACCTCTCTCCGGAGGAGAGGATCCTGATCATCACCGGCCCGAACCTCTCGGGCAAATCCACTTTCATCCGTCAGGTGGCGCTGATCGTCCTCATGGCCCAGATGGGCTCCTTCGTCCCCGCCGACGAGGCCAGAATCGGGTTGGTCGATCGCATCTTCACCCGCATCGGAGCCCAGGATCAGATATGGGCTGGCCAATCGACCTTCCTTGTGGAGATGGTCGAGATGGCCAACATCCTTCACCACGCCACCAACAGGAGCCTCCTCATCCTCGATGAGATAGGGAGGGGGACCTCAACCTACGATGGCATCTCCATCGCTTGGGCAGTGGTGGAGCACATCCACAACCATCCTAAGCTCAGGGCCAGGACGCTCTTCGCCACTCACTACCACGAGCTGACCGAGCTGGCCAAGATACTGCCCAGGGTGCGTAACTACAACATGGCCGTGGCTGAGGAGGGAGGTGAGGTGGTCTTCCTACACAAGGTGGTGCCTGGAGGCGCGGACAAGAGCTACGGGATTCACGTGGCCCGGCTGGCGGGGTTGCCCAAAGCAGTCATCCACAGGGCCGAGGAGATCCTGGAGGAGCTGGAAGAGAAGGCCCGTACCCCTCTCGGGCCCGAACGGATAGAGGTGCACCAGCTCCCCCTCTTCTCCCCTACCGACCCGGTGGTCGAGGAGCTGAAGAAGCTGGACCTGGACTCCATGACCCCACTGGAGGCGCTTAATAAGCTTTATGAGCTGCAGCAGAAGGCAAGAGGGGGATGATGACTGAGAAGACTAAGAAAGGAGATCAAATAATGTCAAGGCGAAAGTTCTTTCAGTTAATTGCAGGGGCGACTCTACTTCTCATTATCCTTACATCGTTACCAACTCTGGCTTCCTCACCTACCCGAGGCAAGGGCCCACATGGGGTTGACACTCAGTCCACGCCATGGGGGTCGGTTCTCTCCCAGGTATCGTCGCCAGGCAGTGTCGCAGCATCAACCCCGCTGAACGCAGCAATGAGTAATACGGGCGACGTAAGGATTAACGAGGTGATGTTCTACCCTGATACTGGCGGTTATGAATGGGTCGAACTAAAAAACAATGGCTCAGCCTCCGTCAACATCAGTGGTTACAGCATCACGGATGAGGACGGCAACTGGTACAGGATACCCGATGCCTTGCCCGATGTGCCCGCCGGGGCCTTCGTGGTGGTGATCTTCGATGGGTTGGGGAGCGAGAGCAATGATTACGATTTCAGCGACAACGTGGCGACGCTCCATACACCCGCAGGTTTGGTGAACATATTCGAGGACGACGCCGACCAGTGCGCCCTATACAGCGTCAGTCATTTCATCTACCTCCCTCTCGTCCTAAAGAATTACGCCGGCCCAACCCCGCCTGAGCCAGTGCCCTCCACTGGCGTCTTCATCCCACC